>DATLZA010000099.1 GCA_035574235.1 Planctomycetota bacterium
CCGCCCGCCCCACCCTCGCCCCCCGCCCCGGAGCGGCGCGAGGAAGCGGCACCCGAGCCTCCGCCCCGGACGCCCGCGCCGCCCCCGCCTCCTCCCGCCCCCGGTCCGACGCAGCCCGCGCGGGCGTTCCTCGCGGTCGCCCGCCTGGAGGGAACCGTCGAGATCGGCGACGGCAAATCCTGGAAGAAAGCTCCGGCCCTTCCGGAATGGGACTTGGGCGTGTCGCTCCGCGCCGGCGAGCGCCCGGCGCGGATCGTGCTGGCCGGCGGAGCCGCCCTCACGCTTCGTTCCCGCGCGCGGATTCGCGCCGCCGGCGCCTCCCCGCCCGAACTCTTCCTCGACGAGGGCGAAGTCTTCTGCGACGTCCCCCCCGCGCCGGGACGCCGCTTCGCCCTCCGCACCCGCGACGCGCTCGTCCGGGTGACCGGGACTCAGTTCGCGGTGAAGGAGGGGGATGTCACCGAAGTCCTGGTCGCGGCCGGCGAGGTCGTCGTCTCGAACGATCGAGGAGAGGCGCGCGTTGCGGCCGGAATGGGGCTTGCGGTGCGGCGCTCGGCGGCCCCGGGGAAGCCCCGGGCGGTGGACGTCGACCGGGCCCTGGCCTGGAAGATGCTCGCCCGGCCGCCCGAGACGGTCCGGCTTCGCTTCTCCTTCGAGGACGGGCGCCGGCCCGCCCCGTTCGACGGCGGCCGGGTGGTGCCCGGCCCGCCGCGCGGGCTCAACCGGTTCTGCCTGGAGGGGACGCCCGGCCTCCACTTCGACCTTCGCCGCGCGGACGCGGGAACGGCCGCCCGGCCCGGCCTTCGGGTTCGGTTCCGCTACTTCGCCGAAAAGGGCGGGGCGATCTGGGTCCAGCTCTTCAACGCCCGCGCCGGGGACAACTTCCGCTACGACGTGCCTCATGTGGCGGCGGGCGCCTGGGAGGCCGTCGAGGCGCCGCTGGAGGAGTTCTACCGCCTGGCGGACCGGTCCTCCGCGCTTCTTGCGGGCGATCCCCTCACGTGGTTCAACATCGCCGTCTCCGGAGAGGGAAGGTTCTATTTCGACGACGTGGAGATCGTGGAGGTCCAATGACGAAAGCGATCCTGGCGGCCATTCTCCAGGGAGCGGGGATCGCGGCGGAGTACCCGGGCGACGAAGGGATCGAAAAGGACCCGCGCGTCCTCTTCGTGGAGGATTTCGAGACGGGCGAACTCCGCGAAATCGCGGAACGGTGGAGCAACGCGCGTTTCCTGGAGCACATGAGCCTTTCCGGGGACGTGGCGGAGACTTCGCCGGGATCGCGCTCGCTCCGGATCGTCGCCGGGCCCGAGGGGCTCAAAGGCCCGGGCTGCCGGGGCGGGCATCTCTTCACCCACGTGCGGCCGGGCGATGTCCTCCACGCCCGATTCTACGTAAAGTTCCATGAGCGCCACGGATACGTGCACCATTTCGTCTCGCTCATCGCCGACCGCTCGCCGACCCCGTGGCCCAAGGGCTGGGCGGGACGCCGGCCCCCGGGCGATTCGCACTTCCTCAGCAACCTCGAGCCCTGGAGCCGCTGGGGGAAGGACGCTCCGCCGGGAGTCTGGAATTTCTACAGCTACTGGCAGGAGATGAAGCCCGACGGCCGCGGAGATTACTGGGGGAATTCGTTCATGCCGCCGGAGCCGACTCCCGTGGAGCGCGGCCGCTGGATCTGCGTCGAAGCGCGGGTCAAGGCCAACTCCGCTCCCGACGCGGCCGACGGCGAGCAGGCGTTCTGGATCGACGGCCGGCTCGCCGGCGAATTCCGGGGAATCCGCTGGAGGTCCACGGACCGGTTGAAGCTGAACGCCTTCTGGCTCCAGTACGACGTGGATGAGCGGACCCCGCGGCACAACAACGACCCGGATCCGGGCGCGCGCGCCTACGAGGTCTGGTTCGACGACATCGTGCTGGCCACCGAGTACATCGGACCGGTGCGCGGCCGTCCCCGGAACGGCCGCAAGGCCGCCGTTCCCTCGCGAAGCGCGCTCCACACCGGGCACATCGTGCCTCCGTCCCCCGGACGGGTGATCTTCGCCGAGCGCTTCGACGAGGGCCCGGGCCGGTTCCGCGGCGGCCGCGTCTCCGAGGGATCGTTGGAACTGGCCCCCGGCGGAACGGAAGTGTGGGGCGCCTACTCCGTCCGCGCCGGCGAGACGACGTCGCTTCGCTTCCGCCTGCGGCCGACGGCGGATGTCGGCGCGGCGACGGCGCTGATCTGGTCCGAACGCCTCCGGGACAACGCCCGCTTCTCCATCACGGGCCTCCGGAAGGGCGAGTGGAGAACCGTGGAAATCCGCGTGAGCGATCTCCGGGCCGGAGCGCCCGGAAACGAGGCGACCCTGGAGGGCGAAGTCCTCAACAACTTCAGGCTCGCCTTCGACGGCCCGCCGGAGGCGCGCCTGCTTCTGGACGACTTCGAGGTCCGCGAGTAGCGTCCGTTCAGGGCCGCAGTTCCTTCAGCCGATCGCGGGCGGCGCGTTCGATCCACGTCCCCGGAAATTCCTCCCGAAGCGCCTCGAACGCGCGGATCGCCTCTTCGCGCTTTCCCTCCCGCTGGAGCTCCGCCGCCCGGCGATACCGTTCGTCCCCCGTGGCATGGGCGGCGCGGGCGATCCGGATCACGCGTTCGACGGGGACCGGCAGGGGCGCCTTGGCCAGCACGGGCGGATCCGGGTCGGTCAGGATGCCGAAGGCCTGCGGGGAGCGTTCCCGGAAGAGGCGGGCGCGCATGTCGCGCTGGCGGTTGAACGCGTCGCCCCCTTCCCGTCCACCGAAGGGATCGATGTCGGCCACGGCCAGAGTGTCCGGACCCGGAGCTTCCGCGAGGATCCGTCCCTGCGGGGAGATCACCAGCGATCCTCCTCCCCGGTGGGCGACCACGAGGTAGACGAAATTCTCCACGGCTCGGGTGCGGAAGGCGGCCCGGCTGATGTCGGCGTCCCCGATCGCCGCTCCGCCGAGCGTCGGATGAAAGATGATGTCGGCGCCGGCCAGGGCGAGGCACCGGGGAGCTTCCGGAAAGACCATGTCATAGCAGATCAGCATCCCCACGGCGCCCAGGTCCGGCGTGGGAAACACCGGAAACTCCGTGCCGCGTCTCTTGTCTTGTTCCTGGAGCGGCAGATTCACCTTGCGGTAGCGCCCGATCTCGCGGCCGTCGCGTCCGAGGAGGAAGGCGGTGTTGGAAACGGCCCCTTCCTCGAAGGTGTCGCTGCAGCAGACGAGATACAGGCGATGGCGCGCGGCGGCGCGGCCGAGCCGCTCCAGCATCCGGCGGACCGCCTCGGGCAGAATCTCGGGCAACCGCTCCGGCCGTGCGTCCTCCCACCGGCCCAATCCCGGCGTGTCTTCCGGCAACGCGACGGCCGCGGCCCCTTCGGCGGCCGCCCGGTCCACCAGACTCTCGAGCGCCGCGAGATTCCGGTCGACGGCCGCCAGGATTTCCTCCCGGGCCTCGAGGCGCGGATCGACGAACCGCGCCGCGGGGGAGACCGCCGCCACGCGGACGGCGCCTTGGCGGGGGCCCGGCGACTCCTGCGCGGCCAGGGAGGCCAGAACGAAGGCGAGGGCGACCATGGGCGGCTCCTTCCCCAAAACGCTTCCGAGAGTCTAAAGCGGAAGGAGCCGCCCGCGTGGGCTCCCTTCGGTCAACGGACGCACTCGGCGACGAAATCGAGGAACATCTTCCAAGACCGCCGATCCGCCTTCTCGCTGTAGGCCGCGCCTCGGGACGGGTCGTTCCCGGCCTCCGGGACGGTGAAGCTGTGAACGGTGCCGCCGAAGGAAACGAACTGCCAGTCCACTCCCGCGTCCCTCATTTCCTTCTGGAAGGCCAGAACCGCCTCGTCCTTGATGAAGGGATCGTCGGCGCCGTGGAAGGCGATGATCCTGCCCTTGATCTGCCGCGCGTCGGCGGGATGGGGCGTCGCGAGGTCCGCGTGGAAGGCGGCGGCGCCGGCGATGGGCGCGCCGCTGCGGGCCAGCTCCAGGGCGCAGGTGCCGCCGAAGCAGTATCCCATGGCGACGACGCGCGCGGGATCGCAATGGCGCGCGAGCACCTCCAGGGCGGCGCGGGCGCGGCCCCGCATGAGGGCGCGGTCGCTCTTGTACATTCCGGCCAGGCGGGCGGCCTCCTGGTGGTCCTTGGCGGTCACGCCTTTTCCGTAGATGTCGGCGGCGAAGGCCGCGTAACCCGCGCGCGCCAGCTGCTCGGCGCGGCGCCGGACGTACTCGTTGTGCCCTTTCCACTCGTGAAAGACAAGGACGCCGGGAAGCCGGCCGGACGCCCCCCGCGGAAGGGCCAAATACCCCTCGAGGAGAACGTCTCCGTGGCGATATTCGATCGTGCGGGTCTCGATCGGGCCGTCCGCGGGGGAACCGGAGCCCGAGGCGGCGCATCCGAGTCCGGCGGTCAGAACGGCGGGAATCAGGCCTCTCAGGTTCATGGGCACCTCCTCCTTTCGGAGGCGCCATGGTAGCGCGCCCGGGACGTTTGCGCCAGAGGCGCGCGGCCCGCAGGTCTTACAGCCGCTTGATCCAGAGATTCCGGAAGCGCACCTTCGCGCCGTGATCCTGGAAAAGGATCGGCCCCGGCTGGGGACCCTCGGGTTTCCCGGCCCCCGTTTTATCCTTGAGCTCGACGTCGTCGTGGACCTTCTCTCCGTTCCAGACGACCGTAATCCGGGCGTTTTCGATCTTCTTTCCGGAGGCGTCGAACCGGGCGGCCCTGAAGGTAATGTCGTAACTCTGCCATTCGCCCGGCTTGCGGGACATGTTCCGGTCCGGCGCCCGCTGCTTGTAGAGGGATCCGCAGCCGTTCGGACGCGGCTCCTCGCCCCAGGAATCCAGGATCTGCACTTCGTAGCGCCGCTGAAGGTAGACCCCGCTGTTGCCGCGGGCCTGATCCTTGGCTCCTTCCGGCGAAGGGGGAATGCAGAACTCGACGTGCAGCACGAAATCCTGATACGTCTCGCGGGTCATCACGCTGCCTTTGCCCACCTCCAGGACCCCGTCCGCGACGGGCCACGCACAGGGCCTTCCGTCCTCATGAACGAGCTGCGAGGCATCCAGCACGACGGCCCCTTCCGGGGGTCGGCCGTCCTGAAGCGCCCACCCCGCCACCAGCGCGACAAGCCATCGATTCATGACTCCTCCGCGTTTCTACGGGCGCGACCGTCCGGCCGCCCGGATCTTCTCGAGCAAGGCCCCGAGGTCGGAGGCGATCTCGGGCCGCTCGGAAGCCAGATTCTTCGTCTCTCCCGGGTCCTCCTCAAGATTATAGAGCTCGCCCGGCCTGGGGCCTTGCGGAGGGATGTATTTCCAGGCTCCCTTGCGGAGGGCCAGGCCTCCCGCGTGCACGACCAGATGGTCCCTCCCCTCCTTCGACTCCCCGACCAGCGCCGCCAGAACGTTCAGACTGTCTGGCCCCGCGGAAGCCGGCAGCGGCCGGCCCGTCAGGGCCGCGAAACTCGCCATCAAGTCCACCTGACTCACGACGGCGCGGGACACCCCGGGCCGAATCCGGGCCGGCCACCGCGCAATCAGCGGCACCCGGGTGCCGCCCTCATGGAGACTGTACTTTCCGCCCCGCAGCGGGCCCGCCGGCCGGTGGCCGTTGAGATCCTCCACGGCCCGGTCCGCATACCCGTCGTCGAGCACCGGCCCGTTGTCGCTCGTCACCAGGACGAGCGTGTTGCGCGCCAGCCCCAGCCGGTCGAGCGCCGCCGTCACCTCCCCCACGAGCGCGTCGAACTGATGGATCACGTCCCCCCGCACCCCGCAGCCGCTGGTCCCGGCGAAGCGCGGGTGCGGAACGCGGGGCACGTGGATGTCGTGGGCGGCAAGGAAAAGAAAGAAGGGACGGTCTTTGTGGCGCTCCATGAACTCCACCGCCTTGCGGGAAAAGACGTCCGACATGTCCTCGTCCACCCATCGGGCCGCCTTCCCGCCCGCCATGAAGCCGATCCGGCTGATGCCGCGGACGATCGTTCCGTCGTGCCCCTTCGAAAGCTTCATCCGGAGAAGCTCGGGATTCTCCTTCCCCGTCGGCTCGTCGCCCACCTTCCGCGCGTAGCTCACCCGGATCGGGTCGGACGGATCCAATCCCACGACGCGCCGGTTCTCCACATAGACGCAGGGCACCCGGTCCCCCGTCGCGGGCATGAGAAAGGCGTAGTCGAATCCGATCTCGAGCGGACCCGGACGGATCTCTCCGTTCCAATCGAGGTTGCCTGAGCCGAGCCCCAGGTGCCATTTTCCCACCACGCCCGTCGCGTACCCCGCCTCCTTGAGGATCGAAGCCAGTGTGGGCCTCCCGGGCTCGATGATAAGGGCCGCGTCCCCCGGAAGAATGCCCGTCCCCTTCCTCCTCCACGCGTACTCGCCCGTCAGAAGCGCGTACCGGGAGGGCGTACAGGTGGCCGACGGCGCATAGGCGTCCGTGAAGCGCAATCCCTCGGCGGCCAGCCGATCGACGTTCGGCGTGCGGACGCGCACGGCTCCGAAGCAGCCCAGATCGCCGTACCCGAGATCGTCGGCGTAAACGAGGACGATGTTGGGGGGCGGCGGATCCTGCGGCGAGGGCGCCAGAGAAAGCGCCGCCGCGGCCAGAACCCCTCCGAAGAATCGCTTCATGAATGCCTCCGGGTTCGTCTTCGAGCGCCCGTCATCGGGCGGTGTCGGGACGCCGCGCGGCCGCGTCCATCGCCCGCCGCCAGGCGGCCAGCCGGGGAGTCATCTCGGCCGCGGTCGCCCCCGGCCGCAGCCGCGAGACGTCCGTTTCCTCGTAGAGAACGCGGTGAAGGGCGGGATCGAAGTCCGGATTGGGCGCATTCTCCTGCGCCCCCACCGAACGGCGCCAATCCGCCAGCTTCCGCCGCAAGTCCTCCGCCCGCGCGGCTTCCCGGGCGGATCTGTCGTCGGCTTCCCCGAGATCCCGTGCCAGGTCGAAAAGCTCCACCCGGCCGTCTTCGTAATGCTCCACGAGCTTCCAGTTCCCTTCCCGGATCGCCCCCGCGGGACGGCTTCCCTGGTTCGTGTAGTGCGGAAAATGCCACGCCAGGACGCGCGGCGCCGGCCGCCCGCGGCCCGTCCAGAGCCCCGCCAGACTCACACCGTCCAGACCGTCCGGCGCCTTCACGCCCGCCAGCTCCAGAAGCGTCGGCATGAGATCCGTGTTGACGAAAGGTTCGTCCAGCACCCGGCCGGCGGGGATCCGTCCCGGCCAGCGGACCAGGAACGGCACGCGGAGCCCCCCCTCGTAGAGAAAGCCCTTTCCGGCCCGGTACGGCGAGTTGTGGGTGGGAGCGTCGTCGCGACCCTCGGGCACGTGCAGGCCGCCGTTGTCCGACGTGAAAAGGACGATCGTCCGCTCGCGAAGGCCCAGCTCCTCCACCGTGCGCAGGACCCGTCCGACCGCGTCGTCCATCGTCTCCATCATGGCGGCATACACGGGATGAAAGGTTTCCCGAAAGGCCGCGACGCGCTCCGGCCGGGCCGCCAGCGGAATGTGCGGCGTATGGTGCGCGAGATAGAGAAAAAACGGGCGCGACCGGTTTTCGCGGATGAACGTCTCGGCCCGGGCGGTCAACTCGTATTCCCCCTTGCCTCCCTCCGCGGCCGACGGCGTCGTGTTCCCGCGACCCGCGAAGACGACCTCGAACCCCTGCGCTTCCGGGCCGAACCCCCGACCGCCCAGATGCCATTTGCCGAGGGCCGCCGTGGCCCAGCCCGCCTCCCGCAGAATCTCCGCGAGCGTCCGCTCCTCCAGCGGCAATTCCATTCGGATCTTCGGATGCAGCAGCTTCTGGGACCGCGCGTCCGGACGGCCCGGAAGAAACGTGGTCAGGTGAAGGCGCGCCGGCGCCTTCCCCGTCAGGATCGCCGCCCGCGACGGCGAGCAGATCGGCTGGGCGCAGTAGGCGGACGTAAACCGCAGTCCTTCCGCCGCCAGGCGGTCGAGATTCGGCGTCCGATGCTCGGTGCGCCCGTAGCAGCCCAGATCGTGGACGCCCAGATCGTCGGCCAGGATGAGAATGATGTTGGGCCGGGCGCCGGCGTCCGCCCGGTCCGGCGGGGGAGCCGAGCAGGAAGCGACAGCCCCGAGCACGATCAGAACGAACCGGTTCATTTCGGTCCCCCAGGGTCGTAGTCCGGATTGGGCGACGGCATCTGCGCGCCGACGGACCGGCGCCATTCCGCCAGAAGGTCCCGAAGCTCGCGCGCCGCGTCCGGCCGCCGTCCGGCCAGATTCTCGCTCTCGCCCGCATCCCGCGCCAGGTCGTAAAGCTCGAGACTTCCGTCCTCGTACGATTCGATCAGCTTGAGATCCCCGCGGCGCACGGCCCCATAGGGGGTCGCGCCCCCCGGATGATAATGCGGATAATGCCAGAAGAGGGCGGTGCGGGAAAGTCCGCCCGATCCGCGAAGAAGCGGCGCGAGGCTGACCCCGTCCACGATCCGCCCGGCCGGAACCTGGAGACCGGCAAGCTCCAGAAGCGTGGGATAAAGGTCCATCGTGATGACGGGCGTTTCCAGGACGCTCCCCGGGGGTCCGATCCCGGGCCCGCGAACGATCAGGGGCACCCTGACGCCGCCCTCGTACCAGGAACCCTTGCCGGCCCGGAGCGGCCGGTTCGAGGTGCTCGAGACGAGTCCCCCGTTGTCCGAGGTGAAGACGACGACCGTGCGGCCGGCGATTCCCGACTTCTCCAGCGCCTCCAGGATGCGTCCCACCGCGGCGTCGAGGCTTTCGATCATGGCCGCGTAGACGGGCTTGAAGGGTCCGCTCCCCTCGGCGGCCGCCTTGCGCTGATACTTCTCGATCAGCTCCTTCTTCGCCTGCAACGGCGTGTGCACGGCATGGAAAGGGACATAGAGAAAAAACCGCCGATCCTTGTTCCGCTCGATGAAGCGGGCCGCTTCTTCCCCCTCCCGGTCGGTCAGATACTCCCCCCGGGGCCCGTCCGGAAGCGTCGGAATCCCGTACGGCGAAAAATAGCTCGGCGGCTGGCCGCGATGGCTGCCGCCCAGGTTCGCGCCGAATCCGTGCTTCTCCGGAAAGTACGCCTCTCCGCCCAGGTGCCATTTGCCGATCGAGGCGGAGACGTAGCCCGCCGCGCCGAGCGCCTCGGCGAGCGTCACCTGCTCCAGCGGAAGGTGCTTCGTCCAGTCCGGCACCCGCAGCCTGGCCTTGGGCCGCGCGTGTCCCGGAATCCAGTCCGTCACGCGCAGCCGGGCGGGATACTGGCCCGTCAGGAGGGCCGCGCGCGTGGGCGAGCAGACGGTGCAGGCGGAATAGGCCTGCGCGAACCGCACCCCGCCGGCCGCCAGACGGTCGAGATGCGGCGTCTCGTAGAAGCGGCTCCCTGTGCATCCCAGATCCGCCCAGCCGAGATCGTCGGCCAGAAGGACCACGAAGTTGAGCTTGTCCTCGGCGGGGAGCGCTTCCCCGGCGGCCAGAAGGGCCACAAGAGCGAGAAACCTCACCCCTGTATCAACACGCCGTCCTCTGTCCCCGTTGCGCCGGACCGCACGAACGCTTCCGGAAAAAGCGCTTTCCGGGAGGCGGTGTCGTAAGATAGCGCCCATGCCGGTGCTCCTCGGGCTCCTTCTGGCCGCGCAGGCGGAAAAGCCCGGCCTTCTCCTTGAGGCGCGGGATGCCGAGCGCCGCGTCCTTCTCGCCGTGCCGGTTCCGAACTTCACGCTCCGGGAGAACGAGTCCCTCCATCCCCGCCTCTCTCCGGCCTTCCGCGCGACGTGGCGGGGCTGCCTCAAGATCGTGCGCGCCGGCCGTTACGTCTTCTCCGGCGAAGCCCGCATCCGCGTCGCGGGCCGGGATGCGTCGGAGGGCCCGATCGAGCTGGCCGCGGGCCTTCACGAACTGCGGATCGACTTCGAGCGGGAGCCCGGCCGCCCGGCGCGGCTGCGGGTCGAGTGGGAATCCGATCACTTCCGGCGGGAACCCATCCCTTCCTCCGCCTTCGTGCGCCGGGAGGATCCGCCCGTGGAGGAAACGCTCGCCGAACGCGGACGGGACCTGGCCGGCGAGCTGGGATGCATCAACTGCCATCGGACCGAGTCGGCCGGGTTCGTTCCCCGGCGGGGCCCCGACCTGACGCACGTGGGTTCGCGCACGAACGCCCGGTGGCTGGCCCTGTGGATCGAAGATCCGCGGGCGCTGCGACCGGACGCCGCGATGCCGGCGATGCTCGAACGCCGCGAGGCGGCCGACGTGGCGGCGTTCCTGGCGCAGCGGCGCGAGGCGCGGCCCGCCCCTCCGATGCCGCCGCCGGACCCGGCGCGCGCCGCCCGGGGACGCGAGCTTTTCGGAAAGATCGGCTGCGCGCAATGCCATCCGGGCGGGCTGGACGGCCTGGGATCCAAATACGAACCCGGCACGCTTCGGGACTACCTTCGGGATCCCCTCCAAGTCAATCCCTCGGGCCGGATGCCGTCCCTTCTCCTGAGCGAAGACGAGGCCTCGCTCCTGGCGGAACACCTGACCGCGTCGCGCCACCCGGCCGTCGAGGCGAGCGCGCCTCCCGCCGGCGACGCCGCCCGGGGCCGCCGGCTCGTCGAAACGCGCGGGTGCCTGTCCTGTCACCCGCTCGAGGGGACCGAAAACCGTTCCCGGGCGCCGGATCTGACCCTTCTGGCGGACGGCCGCGGATGTCTGGCGCCGGAGCCGGGCCCCGGCCTGCCCCGCTACGGCCTGGACGAGGAACGCCGTCGCGCTCTGGGCGCCTTCCTGTCCTCCCTCAAGGCCGGCCCGGACCGCTCCGAGGCGCCCGTTCACGCCTTCTCCCAGGCCGTGCGCGCCTACCGGTGCACGGCCTGCCATGCGCTCCATGATTCGACCCCCCGCGGCCTGGACGCCTATCCGCCGGCGCTCACGGACGCCGGGCTCAAGCTCCGTCCCGCCTGGATCGAAGCGGTGCTGCTTCACCGCAAGCGCATCCGGCCCTGGATGGAGGCCAGAATGCCCCACTTCGGCGAGGGTCTCCGCCGCCTCGCCGGCGCGCTGCCGGCCGCCGCCGGAGCCGGCCCGGAGGACCCGCCCCGGACGCCGACCCGTGAGGAAGTGCGCGAGGGCATCCGCCTCATCGGCCGCGGCCGGGGCGGTCTCTCGTGCATCACGTGCCACGACTTCAAGGGCCACGCCTCCCTCGGCACGCGCGGGCCGGACATGGTCGAAATGTACGCGCGTCTCCGCGAGGACTGGTTCCGCCGCTGGATGCGGGATCCGATCCGCCTCCAGCCGGGCACGTCGATGCCGAACTTCTTCGCCTCGGTCCCGGAGGCCGAGGCGGAGCGCGCGATCGACCTCCTCTGGGCGTGCCTGGCCGCCGGAAGAGAGATGCCGCTTCCGGAGGGCATCGAGGCGGCCCATTCGCATCTCGTTGTCGTGCGCGAAACGCCCGTGGTCCTGCGCACCTACCTTCCGGACGCTTCTCCCGCGGCAATCGCGGTGGGACTGCCGGGCGGAGTGTCCTACGGCTTCGACGCCGAATCCTGCTCCCTTCGATACGCCTGGATGGGAGACTTCCTCGACATGACGCCCGCCTGGAGCGGCCGCGGGGGCCTGCCGGCCATTCCCGGGGGGAAACGTTTCTATACCGCACCCGACGGCTTCCCGTTCCACTTCGGGGGACGGCCGGTCGCCCGACCGCGATTCCGCGGGTACGTCCTCGTCGCGGGACACCCGGAATTCCGGTACGAAGCGGACGGCGTTGAAATCCGGCAGAGCGTTTCTTCCCTGCCGTCCGGCCTGGAGCTGCACTTCACGCTTTCCGGAGTCCGGGAACCTGTGGAATTCCGGGTCGGTCGGCCGGCCGGAGTCCGCCTCACGCCCTCGGAGGGAACCCTGGAAGGCGAATGGCTGCGCCTCGGGACGACAGCGACGTTCCGCCTGAAAATCGAGAAGGAGAAGCCGTGAGCGCGTTTCTCGCGATCGCTCTCTCGCTTCAGGGAGCCGATCTCGTTTACGAGCGGCGGGCCACGCGCGAGGAAACCCGTGAGGCGTCGCTCCGGGCGACTCTCGCGGAGATCCCGGAGGTCCGCCTGGAACCCTGGAAGGTTCTGGAGGGAAACGTCCGGGGGGGAATCCGGGCGTTGTCCGCGCGGAGCGGCGCGATCGACCTGGCCGCCGAAGTTCCTCTGGAAGGAGGCCGGACGGGGCGCTGGACGGACGGCTCGGCATACGCCGACGGAACGGCGCACCGGCCGGCGACGGCGACCACGTGGTATCGCGTTGTGGTGGCGGAGGGCGCCCTGGACGCCACCGTCACGATCGGAACGGAGCGGGACTGGGACTGCTGGGTGAACGGCGAGCCGGTGAGCCTGGCCACCCACAAGAGCACGCACCTTCTGCCCTCGAAGCGGCTGGATTTCCGCCTGCCGCTGCGGAAGGGGGTCAATCACCTGCTGATCGAAGTCCGCGGCCCGTCGGAGGTCTATTTTTCGCTCTCCCGGCTGAGCCCGGAGCTGCGGATCGAGCTGGAGCGGCTCCTGGACGCCGATTTCCCCACGCCCGCCAGCGAGCCGTACTACTACCGCCTGGAGACGGTGCGCCTGCCGCCGGGGCTTGTCCTCGAGGTGGGGGGGATGATGTTCGCCCGGGACGGCACGCTCCTGGTCTGCACGCGCCGCGGCGAGGTCTGGAAGATGAAAGACGGGACATGGTCCCTTTTCGCCTCGGGTCTGCACGAGCCTCTGGGCCTCTGGGCCGAGGATCCGGCGGACGTGGCGGTCGTGCAGCGGACGGAGCTCACCCGCTTGAGGGACACGGACGGCGACGGCGTCGCCGATCTCTACGAGGCCCTCAGCCGGGGATGGAACCCGGTGGCCCGTCCCACGGCGTACGCGTTCGGTCCGATCCGGGACGCGGAAGGAAATTTCTGGGGCGCCACGGCGGCTCAGGGGGCTCGGGAGGGGAGGTATCTGGGCTGGTGTTTCAAGGTTACGCCGGAGGGCGAGTTCATCCCCTGGGCCTCCGGGCTGCGAACGCCGAACGGGCTGGGATTCGACCGGGAAGGACGGCTCTTCGTGACCGACAACCAGGGAGAATACGTGGGGACTTCGGCGCTCTATGCGATCCGCCGCGGCGCCTTCTACGGGCATCCGCACAGCCTGTCCTCCGATCCGGAGATGGCCGGGCGGGCGGAGAGCCCGACGCTCGAGGAGCTCGACGCGCGCCGGACGCTTCCGGCCGTGCAGTTCCCCCACGGTCTTCTGGGACGTTCTCCTTCCCAGCCGCTCGTGGACGCCACGGGAGGCAAGTTCGGTCCGTTCGAAGGCCAGTTCTTCGTGGGAGACCAGTCGAGCTGCATTCTGATCCGCGTGGCGCTCGAAACGGTGGAAGGCGAACCTCAAGGGGCGTGCTTTCCGTTCCGATCGGGATTCCAGTCCGGCAACAACCGGCTGGCGTGGGGGCCGGACGGCGTTCTCTGGGTAGGTCAGACGGACCGGGGCTTCGGAGCGGTGGGCGGCCGGCCGTTCGGGCTGGAGCGGGTGACCTGGACGGGGAGGGTTCCGTTCGAGATCCTGGACGTGCGGGCGCGTCCCGACGGCTTCGAGCTTCGCTTCACGCGGCCTGCGGACCGCGCCGTGGCCGCCCGGCCCGAAGCGTACTCGATCCAGCGCTATCACTACCTGTATCACGCGACGTACGGGTCGCCGCAAGCGGACGTAACGCCCGTCGCGGTGCGCGAAGCGCGCGTCTCGGAGGACGGGCGGCGCGTGGCGCTCGTTCTGGGCGAGCTCGTCGAGCGGAAGATCTACGAAATCCACCTGCGCGGCGTGCGGGCGGAGGACGGCGCGCCGCTTCTTCACGGGGAAGCCTACTACACTCTGAACCGCCGCCCCCGGCGCTGAGCGAGGAACCGAGCCGTCCCCGCGGAGCGTATCCAAAGAAGGAGGCGTGGGAGCGGGATTTCCATCCGGAGTTCGGGGAGGACGTCACGATGGATCATCCCACGCGGCGCGATTTTCTGGCTCACACGGGGGCGGCGGCCGCGGCGGCGGTTCTGGCGGGTCCGTCCCGCGCGGATGCGGCCAACGACCGGATCGTCGCGGCGGTCATCGGATGCGGCGGCATGGGCACCAGCCACGCGCGCCATCTGGCCGAGCGCAAGGACGTTTCCGTGGCCTACCTCTGCGACCCGGACGTTTCGCGCGCGGCGGCCGCGGCCCAGGCGGTGGAGCGGGTCGCCGGCACGAAGCCTCAAGCGGTTCAGGATCTCCGGCGGGTGCTCGACGACAAATCCGTGGATGCTGTGTGGGTGGCCACCTGCGACCACTGGCATGCGCCGGCGACGATCCTGGCCTGCGACGCGGGCAAGCACGTGTACGTGGAAAAGCCCTGCTCGCACAACGTCCGCGAGGGGAGGCTGATGGTGGAGGCGGCCCGGCGGCACAAGAGGGTCGTCCAGGTCGGCACGCAGCGGCGCTCGAGCGAGTGGGCGCGGCAGGCGATCCAGGCCCTGCACGAGGGCGTGATCGGCGAAGTGCTCGTGGCGAAGGTGTGGAACAGCCAGCAGCGGGTCAACATCGGGAAGGAACGTCCCTCGGATCCGCCCGCGCACCTCGACTACGATCTGTGGGTGGGGCCCGCCCCGATGCGCCCGTACCAGAAGAATCTCCACCCGTACCATTGGCACTGGTTCTACAACTTCGGCACGGGGGACATCGGAAACGACGGCGTCCACCAGCTGGATGTGGCCCGCTGGGGCCTGGGCGTGGAGACGCATCCCACGTCGGTGGCCGCCCTGGGCGGAAAGTACTTCTTCGACGACGATCAGGAATTCCCGGACACGCAGTACGCCGTCTTCGAGTTCACCCACGGGGGGAAGAAAAAGCAGATCGTCTACGAACAGCGCCTCTGGTCCCCGTACGCGCAGGAGGGAGAGGGGAACGGAAACGCCTTTTACGGGACGCGGGGCATGATGCTTCTCGGGCGGTCCGGATGGCAGGTCTACGGGCACCGAAACGAACCGGGCCCCGGCGGCAAGGGGGGAGTCGCCCTGGCGCCCCATCACGCGGATTTCCTCGAGTGCATCCGCTCCGGCGGCACGCCCCGCGCGGACATCGGGATCAATCATCTCTCCAGCACGCTGTGCCATCTGGGCAACATCGCCACGCGGGTGGGACGGACGCTGCGGTTCGATCCCGAGCGGGAAGAGATCATCGGAGACGAGGAAGCCTCGCGCCTGCTGCGCCGGACCTACCGGGAAGGCCACTGGGCGGCGCCCCGGGGGGCGTGACGCGTCCTCCACGGCGCCCTCCGCGTTTCCGGGAAGGTCTTATAATTGAATAAAGCGATGCTGGACCTCATCGCGGGGGGCGTGGTTCTGCTGGCGGCGGCGCGGGGCGCGCGCGTGGGCTTCGCCTGGCAGGCGGCGGCGCTCCTCTCGCTGGCCGGCGGCGCGGCGGTGGCGATCCCCCTTTCGGAAACCTGGGCCGCGTTCTTCGGCGCGCCTTCGCCCCTCCGCCGGCTGATCGCGGGAAGCGTGCTTTTCGTCCTCGTGGGCCTGGCGGTTCACCTGGGGGCTCTGCTTTACCGGCGGAGCCTGGAGCGCTGGGGCTTTCTGCCCTGGGATCGCTACCTGGGCGCGATTCTGGGCGCCGCTCAGGGAACCGCCCTGACGATCATCCTGATCCTCGGCGCGGCGGCGTGCATCCCGAGCCTTCGGAGCCCGATTCAGAAGACCCACAGCGGACAGCTGGCCGCCCGCGCGGTCGAGGCGCTGGAACCCGCCTGTCCCGTGGAGCTGCGCGACGTTCTGCGCCCCTTTCCTCCTCCGGACGCCGGGGGGAAACCGGCGGAGCGGGGGCGGGAATCGATGCTCCCCTGCCTCTGATTCCCGGACCGGCCGCGCCGGCCCGTTACCGGCGGCGTCCGCCTTCGCTGGCGATCGCCCGCGTGGCCTTCTTGAGAAAGAGAATGGCGAAGCAGGTATCCCAGGTGCCCTCCTCCGGCTTGTCGCCCCGGTTCCAGGAGCCGTCGGCCTTCTGCTGTTTAAGGAGGAGTTGCGCGCCCTTGAGATACCAGTCGTGATCTCCGAACTTGTCGGTCCCGTAGAGCATGCCCGCGCGCTCCAGGCCGTACATGTAGTAATAGTTCGAGTTCACGGTGAAGTGCTTGGCCAGCCAGTTGTACCCCGCCTTGACGACGGGATCCTTTTTCCAGTCCCGGCCCATCATGTAGTTGTAGATGCAGACCGCGCCGAGAGCGCCGGCCGTCATGGCATGGTAGGGTTTCCGGTCGTCCACGGCGGGCGAACGGTAGTTCCATCCCTGCGTCTTTCCGCCGTCGCCGGAAGCGACGTCGTTTTTGCCCGCCCCGCCTTCGTCGGGGTGCTGGCTTTCGACCCACCACTTGTAGGCCAGGTACACCGTTTCTTCCGGAACATCGACGCCGGCGTCGTAGCAGGCGCGCAAGCCCAAGGCCGCGTACTGGGAATTCGAATTGTCCCCTGAAGCCGGTCCCACAGGCTTCCCCTTGGATACTTTCAACCGTTGCCGGACTTTGGGCTTCTCCCGCTCGGCGCCGAATTCGCGCACGCCCTTGGTGGGCGCGGGAGGCTTGAGCTCCTTGTCTCCGGAGGCGATGTTCTTGACCGCCTCCGTGGGTTTGCCGTAGGACCACTGGCCGTTCTGGCACTGGTTGTCCACGAGGAACTGGGCGCACTGGGCGATCCGCCACTGGAAAGTCACGCGGTCCAGCTCCTCCAGGCACATGGCCAGCAGGGCCACTTTGTAGGTGTGTTCGAGGGGCGCCTCCATGACATTCTTGAAGAGTTTCTGGAAGTGCTCGTCCCGCTCGGACACGCCGGCGTGGATGAAGGTCAGGAGAATCAGCTCGTCGCAGTTCGTGTTGAGGTGTCCGCCGGTGGAAGGAGCGGTACGCAGCCAGGCGACGCCGCGACGGATGGCTTCGTCGATATTCCGCTGGCTCAGACCATTCCCGTCCTGAGCGCCCGCGACCGACCCGAGAAAGAGAAAGACCCCCGCCACGTATCGCATGCTCGCCCCCATCGGATATCCGGCCTTGGAACCCGCTCCGAACTCCGGAACAGGATCGAATTCAAGGGTATCCTGTTTTCCTACGTCCCGCAAGGGGCCTCCCGTGACGCAAATCGAGAGCGGCTTCCGCGGAGCATAACGGTCCTCCCGGAGGGCGAATCTCCCAGAAAGGAGGCGTCCCCTCCGCTGAGGTGTCTGTGGAAGAGCAGCCGACCCCGCCGCGTGGAGGGCCGAAGGCGCCCCAGGACCTTCCTCCTTCCGACTCTGCCGAGCTCCGGCGGGAAGTGCTGGCGTGCGGCCGGTGCGGGCTGTCGGAAACAGCCGCGCAGGCCGTCCTGGGAACGGGCACCGTCGGCGCGCCGCTCATGTTCGTGGGGGAAGCGCCCGGACGGGAGGAAGACCGCGTGGGCGAGCCCTTCGTGGGAAGGGCCGGCCAACTCCTCAATCGCGCGCTCGAGAAGCTGGGCGTCGCCCGCTCGCAGGTCTACATCACCAACGTGGTCAAGTACCGCCCGCCGGAAAACCGCCTCCCCCGTGCGGCCGAGATCCGGGCTTGCATGACGCACCTTCGGCGCGAGATCGCCCTGGTGCGCCCGAAGGTCATCTGCGCGCTGGGCACGGTCGCCGCTCAGGCGCTTCTGGACACGAAGGAAAGCCTCGCCCGGCTCCGCGGCCGGCACGTCGAAGTTCATGGCGTGCGGGTCCTGCCGACGTTTCATCCCGCCTACATTCTCCGGTCGATGGAATACTCGCGCGCCGCGCTCCAGGCGTTCGAGGCGGACCTCCGGCGGGCCTGCCGGGACGCCGGTCTCCTGGGGGACCTCGAGGCGCGCGGGGGCGCGCTGTAGAAGCTCCCTAACGGATGCTTCGGTCGTCCCGCCGCCGGGATCTTGCCCCCGGACGCGCGCCGCGATAAGCTCGCCTCTGCGCCGCCCGCCGCCGGCGTATAAAGGGGAGAACAGGAAACGCAGGGGGACCCATGAACGCGAACCTTTACTCGCGCGCCGCCGCCCTGGCCGCGGCGCTGATCCTGGCCGGACGCGCCGCCGCGCAGGACTGGCCTGGCTGGCGCGGACCCGCCCGCGACGGGCGCCTGGCGGGCTTCCAGCCGCCCGCCCGATGGCCCGAAAAGCTCGAACGCGCCTGGCAGGTCCAGGTCGGCGGCGGCCATGCCACCCCCGCGCTGGTCGCCGGTCGCCTCTACGTGCACGCCCGACAGGGAGAAGACGAAGTCGTCCTCTGCCTCGACGCGGAAACCGGCAAGGAAATCTGGAAGGACCGCGTCCCCGCCCCCTACAAGCCCGAGCCTTCGGCCGAGTCTCACGGAACCGGCCCCTTCGCCTCGCCGGCCGTCGCCGACGGACGCGTCTTCACGTTCGGCATCACCGGCATCCTGTCGTGCCTGGACGCCGCCACGGGAAAGGTCCTCTGGCGCCAGGACTTCCGGGATCGCTTCCCCAAGCCCTGGCCCGAGTGGGGCGCGGCCGCCTCGCCCCTGGTGGACCGCGGCCTCTTGATCGTCCAGGCGGGCGGAAAAAACAAAGGGGCGGTGCTCGCGCTTGAGGCCGGCACGGGCAAGGTCCGCTGGAGCTGGGACGGCGACGGCCCGGGCTACGCCTCCCCCGTGGCGGCCGAGATCGGCGGCAAACGCCAAATCCTCACCCAGACCCAGAACCACGCCGTCGGACTTTCGGCCGAGGACGGAAGGCTTCTCTGGAAAATCGAATACAAGACCGAGTACGAACAGAATTCCGTGACGCCCGTGGTCCTGGACAACCTCGTCATCCTGTCGGGCTACCGCCGCGGGGTTACGGCCTGGCGCCTGGAAGGCGAAAGTCCCGCCCAGGCCTGGCACACGGACGAGGTGTCGATGTACATGAGCACCCCCCTCCTCAAGGGCGACCGGCTTTTCGGCTTCAGCGAAAAGCGCCGCGGCCAGTTCTTCTGCCTGAACGCCCGCACGGGGGAGACGCTCTGGACGGGCGACGGGCGCCAGGGCGAAAACGCCGCCCTCCTCGACGCGGGAACCGCCATCCTCGCCCTGATCACCGAGGCGCCCAACCGCAAGGACCCCGCGCAGCTCGTCGTCTTCGACGCCTCGGACAAGGACTACACCGAACGGGCGCGCTGGACCGTGGCCGACGGACCCGCCTGGGCCCATCCGGTCGTCTCGGGACGGACGATCTTCGTCAAGGACGGAACGTCCCTGGCCCGCTGGACGATCCCATGACGCGCGCGCTCGCTCTGGCGGCCCTGCTGGCCGTCCAGGACGGCCCGATCCCATCGCCGGAACCCGGCTGGCCCCAGTGGCGCGGCCCCGGGCGCGACGGAATCTCGGCCGAAACCGGGCTTCTTCCCCGCTGGCCGGAGGCCGGCCCGCGCCTTCTCTGGAAAATCGACGCCCTCGGACGCGGCTGGTCCTCGCCGGTCTTCGGCGGCGGGCGCCTGTACATCACCGGCGACGCGGGAAACGAGGTCGCGCTCTACGCCTTCGACCTGGAAGGCAAGCCTCTCTGGCGCGCGACCAACGGACCCGCCTGGAAAGGCCCGTATCCCGGCGCCCGCGCGGCGATGGCGTTCTCCGAGGGGCGCCTCTACCACATGAACGCCCACGGACGGGTCGCGTGCCTCGACGCCGCTTCCGGACGAGAGCTCTGGGCCGTCAACGTCCTGGAGCGCTTCGAAGGATCCAACATCACCTGGGGCCTGAGCGAATGTCTGCTCGTCGACGGCCCGCGCCTCATCGTCACCCCCGGCGGCCGCGCGGCGCTTTTGGCGGCGCTCGACAAGACCGACGGCCGCACGCTCTGGACCATGGAGGCGCTCGCCGGCGACACCGCCACCTACGCGTCGCCGATTCTTGTGCGCCACGCCGGACGAAGGCTCCTCATCAGCTGCTCCTCCAGGCACGGCTTCGGCGTGGACGCGGATACGGGCCGGCTCCTCTGGACGGTGCCGATGAAAACCCCTTACGACGTCAACGCCTCGACGCCCGTCTACGGCGACGGACAGGTCCACTTCGGAACGCCGTACGCGACGATCGGCTGCTATCGGCTTCTCGACGACGGCGCCCGCGTGGAGCGCGTCTGGGACACGCCCTTCGACACGTGCACCGGAAGCTGGATCCTTCGCGACGGCGTCCTCTACGGAGGCGGATACCGGGAATTCAAGCACTGGATCGCGGTGGACTGGAAGACGGGCCGTAAGCGCGCGGAGCTCGACGCGCTGCGCAGCGGATCGGCCGTCTGGGCGGACGGCCGCCTGTATGCCCTGGGCGAGGACGGCCGGGCGGCCCTCGTCACGCCCGCGGCGGAGGGCTTTTCGATCGCCGGCTCGTTCTCCCTGACGCCCCGCCGGGTGAACGACGCGTGGGCTCACCCGGTGCTCCTCGACGGCCGGCTCTACCTGCGCTATCACGACACCTTGAGCTGTTACGACGTCCGGGCGCGCTGACGGAGGTCAGCGCTCCGCCGCGATCGCGTAGAGCACGGAGTCGCCGGCCACGTAGAGCGTCCCCCCGGCCGCCGTCACCGAGCCGTGGCCGCACTTGGGCAGCGTGTTCCTGGCCAGGACCTTCTTCTCGCGGCCCGCCGCCAGGACAAGGACGTCCCCGTCTCCGTTGCGGAGGTAGACCTTCCCGTCGGCCACGAGCGGCGAACCCCATACGGTGGAAAGAAGATCGTGTTTCCAGACCCGCCGGCCCGTCTCGAGCTCCAGACAGTTGAGGAATCCGTCCTGCTCGACCGCGTAGACGAGGCCGTCGTGGACGGCCGCCATCGAAAGGCTGCGGCCGAAGTCCTCCCCCGCCAGGCGCCAGAGCTCGGCCGTCCCGGTAACGTCGCCGCTCCGGCGGGCATCGATCGCCCGGAGACATCCCGGCGGGCCCGACGTGTCGGTATCCCGGCCCACCGCGATCAGAACCCGGTCGCCGGCGTAGACCGGCGTGGCGATGAGCGTATTGTCCGTCTCCGGCTTTCCATCGGGTCCGCGCTTCTCATGGGCCTTGCAGTCGAACTTCCAGAGGAGCTTCCCCGAGCGCGGCTCGAAGGCGTACAGCCATCCGTCCCCTCCCGGGAACGCCACCTGGGGGCGGCCGTCCACCACCCCGTACGCGGGCGAGCCCCACTGAGCCTCCATGATCCGGTCGCCGGGAGATGCGTCCTGCCAGACCAGCTTTCCCGTGGCCGCCTCCACGGCGATAAAGCTCGGCGCCTTGGGATTCTTGACCGTCCGCGTCTCATGGTCGGCGGAATGCCCCGTGACGACGAAGACGAGGCCGTCCACGACGACCGGGGAGGAGGCCGACGCCTGGTTGGGAGCCACGCCGAGATCGCGCTTCATGTCGAGGATCCACACGAAATCGGCGTCGTGCGGCCCCGTCGCGCGCTCGGAGGCGTAGGGCCCGTCGTTTTCCCCGTCCGCGAACCCCTCGACGTCGGCGCAGACGAGCTCGGCGCGGTTGCTGACGTAGTAGACGCGGTCGCCCGCGACGCAGGGGGTCGAGCAGATGCCGATCTTGGGCCAGTCCTCCTTTTCTCCGCCGGGGAGTTTCTCGTGCGACGCCTGCCAGAGGAAGGCGCCGTCGGCGGCGGCGAACGCCATGAGGACGCCGCGGTCCCCCTGGATGGCCGGATTGCGCGGCCGCTCGTTGTTCGTGCCCACGAAGACGCGTCCGCCGGCGACGACGGGGTTGGAATAGGTCTGCGTTCCCAGGTCGGCGGTCCATTTGATGTTCTTCTTCGGCTGGGCGCTCCAGGAGACGGGGAGTCCCCGCTCCGCGGAGGTCATGTTCCGGTCGGCGCGGCCGCCGAACATGGGCCAGTCGCCGGCCCGGACCGTCAGAGCCCCCGCGGCCGCCAGGACAAAGGTCAGCGCCGTTCGCCTCACGGGGCCCCCACGCAGACGAGGTGAGTAAAGGTGCGGAAGTAAAGACGCGCGCCGTCCACGACCGGAGGCGTATGGGTCCCTTCGCCCAGCGGATTGCGGGCCACGACCTTGAAGGCGTCGGCCGCCTCCCAGACGGCGCATTCGCCCTGCTTGGACGGAGCGTAGATCTTCCCGTCCACCGCGATGGGGGAGGCGAAAAAGGCCCCGCCGAGCCGTTCGCTCCAGACGACGCGTCCCGTGGCCGCCTCAAGACAGGTGGCCACTCCGTTGTCGCTCACGGTAAAAAGCCGCTCCCCGAGGGCCAGCGGCGTGGGGACGTAAGGCGCTCCGGTCCGGACCGTGTAGGCCTGGTGCGTCGAGGTCACGTCCCCGCGGCCGCCGAGCCGGACCGCCGCAAGGTACATGCCCCCGCCGCCCGAGCCGCAGGTGCCGAAGACGAGATCCCCCGCCACCACCGGCGAGGAAACGGCCCGCTTGTCGAAGACCCGCGCCTCCCAGAGGGGCGCCCCCGTGCGCGGGTCGAGGCTCGAGATGCCATGAGCCTCGCTGGTCAGAAGCAGTTCGGGCGGGAATCCCTTCCGCTCCAGGACGCACGGAGTGCTGTAGGCGGCTCCCTGCTCCTTGGGGCGACGCGGGGAGCGCCACACGGCCCGGCCCGTGCGCACGTCGAGCGCGACCACGAAGCTCTCCCCGTCCTGATCGTTGGGCACGATGAGTTTTCCGTCGTGGAGGATGGGCGATCCTCCCTGTCCGTGCTGCGCCTTGACGGGCCCGAGATTCACGCTCCACAGCTCCTTGCCCTCGTGGTCGAAGGCCTTGACCAGAAACTGAGCGGCGGAAGCACACAGGGCGTACACCCGGTCCTTGTCCACCGCGGGCGTGCTCGAAGCGTACGTGGGGTTGCGTCCCTTGTCGTAGGACGGCAGGGCGACCTTGCGCGCCCAGAGCGTCCTGCCGTCGGACTTGCGCAGGCAAAGAAGCGTCCATTCGCGGCCGTCCTCCGACGCCGTGGGGACGAAGATCCGGTCGCCCCACACGACGGGCTGGGCGTCGCCCCGGCCCGGAACCGGCACGCGCCAGACGTAATCGGAAGGTCCCCACTGAACGGGCGCGCCTTTGGCGGAGCTCACGCCCGTCCCGTTGGGCCCCCGGAACCGGGTCCATTCCTGCGCCGCCGCCTCGGCCGCCAGAACCACGAGCGCGCCCAGGATCGCCGCCGCCTGCCGCATAAGCCTCCTATTCGCCGATGCAGTATACGTGCTGGAACGTACGGATGAAAATTTCGCCGTTCGACACGGCCGGCGTCGAGTTGCTCGGCTCCCCCAGCCGGTTGGCCGCCAGAAGCTCGAACCGCTCGGACGACGGCTTGAAGACCGCTGTCGTTCCGTTGCGGGCCGTCACGTAACAGCGCCCCGCGGCGTAAACGATCGATCCCCAGTATCCGCCCCCGACCCCGCGGTCCTGCCAGAGCGAGCGCCCGGTTTTGGGGTCCAGACACTCCAGCCGGTTCTCGAAGGGCAGGTAGACGTGCCCGTCCAGAAACACGCCGGAGCCGATGCTTTGCGGGTTTTCCTCCTTGTACCAGAGGCGGTGGGTCTCCGTCACGTCGCCCGTGCCGCCCAGGCGGACCCCGAAGCCCGGCCCGCTGAAGCCGCCGATGTAGACCACGACGTCGCCGGCCACCACGGGCGAGGAGTACGCCAGGTCGCCGCGGCCCCGCAGGCCGCCACACCACCACAGGATCGCCCCGTCCTTCGGATCGTAAGCCACCAGCCTCGTCGGCTGCGCGCAGAGGATCTGCTCGCGATCCCCCACCCGAACGACCGTCGGAGTGCACCACGAGCCCACCCACTTGCCCGCGGGATTCTTGTCCCCGAACCCTTCCGCCGCCCGCTTCGGGTCCAGTTCCAGGGGCTCGCCGGTCTTCCACAGTGTCTTTCCGGTGGCCGCGTCCAGGGCCACGAGAAAGACGTCCTTCCCCGGACTGCAATTGAGGACGACTTTTCCGTCGTGCAGGATCGGCGACCCGCCGTGGCCCCAGAGGTGGTAGAACTCGCCCAGGTCCCGGGACCAGAGTTCCTTGCCCGCAAAGTCGTAGCAGAAAAGACCCGCCGAGTCGTGCCAGACCACGACGCGCGCGCCGTCCGCGGCCGGCGTGGAACTGGAAGGGTAGTTCGTCTCGTGCCGATACCGCGGCCGGCCGGTCCCCTCGTCGGTTCTCCTGCGATTCTCGACCGTGCGGACCCAGAGCGTCCGGCCCGTGGCGCGGTCGAAGCAGTAAAGCGACCGGCGGCGGCCGTTGAGATCCTCGGGACAGGTGACGAAGACGCGGCCGTTGGAGACGATGGGGCTTCCGTTGCCGGGCTGGGGGAGCGGGGCCTTCCACTTCACGTTCCTGCCCGCGTCCCACTCCAAGGGCGCCGATTTCTCGGCGGAAAGGCCGTTTCCCGCCGGTCCCCGCCACGAAGGCCAGTCGTCCCCCCGGACGGTTCCGGCCAGGAGCAGGAGCCCGGCGGCGATCCGGCCCGCGTTCGCGCTCATGCGTTACCTCCGCCCCGAAATCTCCGTCGGATCCCCAGAAACTCTAACGCTCGCCGCCGCTGGATCTTGTCGGTTCGACGGCATCGCGGGAGGGTCGAGCGCCGTTTATAAGAATTAGCAGAGTCAGGAGATGCTTCCGTGACGGTTTCGAAACTGATCGCAGCGGCGGCCTTGGCGGCGGCGCTGCCGGCCGCCTTCTCCCGCCCCCAGGCCGGCTCTCCCGCCGCGGCGGAGTGGCCCCAATTCCGGGGACCCCGGAGGGACGGGCTTTCCCCCGACACGGGGCTTCTCAAACAGTGGCCCTCCGGCGGCCCGCCCCTCCTCTGGGACGCCAAAGGCGCAGGCCGCGGGTACGCGAGCGTCGCGATCTCCGGAGGAAGGATTTTCACGATGGGCGACGGGCCCTCGGTGGCCGACGACAAGGACGAATATGTCCTCTGCTTCAACGAGGCCGACGGGAAGTTCCTTTGGAAAGCCAAGCTCGGTCCCGCGTGGAACTCGGGCAAAGACGATTGGCAGGGCTCGCGGGCGACCCCGACGGCGGACGGCGACCTCCTTTTCGCCCTCTCCCCTCACGGGGTGCTGGCGTGCCTGGAGGCGGCCACGGGCAAGGAGCTGTGGCGGAAAAGCCTCCCGAGGGATTTCGGCGGCAAGAAGGGAGACGGCTGGGGATACAGCGAGTCGCCGCTTGTGGACGGCGACCGGCTGATCTGCACCCCCGGCGGCCCCCGCAACACCCTGGTGTGCCTGGACAAAAAGACGGGGCGCACGGTTTGGACCGCCTCCGTGCCCGAGGACCGCGGGGCCGGTCACGCTTCGATCGTCATCGCCGAAATCGGCGGGACGCGCGTGTACGTCACCACGACCGCCGGCGGAGCCCTCGGGGTGCGCGCTTCGGACGGCAAGGTGCTCTGGACCTACCCGATCGACCGCACCACGGCGGTGATTCCCACTCCGATCGTCCGCGGCGATCTCGTTTTCTTCACCGCGGGATACGGCCGCGGAGGCGCTCTTCTCAAACAGTCGGTCTCCGGCGACGGCGTCAAGGTCGAGGAGGTCTACGGGCTCAATCCGGACCTGACCAACAAGCACGGCGGCGTGGTGCTCGTGGGCGATTTCCTCTACGGGGATTCGGACGACAAGGGAACCCCGTGGTGCGCGGAGCTCGGGACCGGCCGGATCCGGTGGAAACAGCGCGGTTCCGGCCGCGGGTCGGCTGCGGTGACGTACGCGGACGGACGCCTCTATATCCGGTATTCGAGCGGCCGGCTGGCCCTCGTTCCGGCGACGCCCGACGGCTACCGGGAAGTGAGCGCGTTCGACGTCCCCCACAGCGGGCGCCGCCCGAGCTGGGCCCATCCCGTGATCGCCGGAGGGCGCCTCTTTTTGCGGGAGGACGACCATATCCTCTGCTACGATCTTCGCGCGAAATGAGGGCCCCCGTCCGGGCGTAAAAGATCACGAGGGGCGGACTGAGACGGGTGTTTCGCGATCCGCCGTTCCGTTGGAGACCGGGATCATGAAGACCTTCTGCGCGATCGCTGTCGTTCTCCTGGGGGGACCCGGAGGCGTCCTTGCGCTGCAATCCGGCAAGGCCGCCTCCATCGAAAGCGAGTGGCCCCAGTATCGCGGCCCCAAGCGGGACGGCTTGTCTCCCGACAAGGAGCTTCTCAAGCAGTGGCCCTCCGGCGGCCCGCCGCTGGCGTGGAAAACCACCGGGATCGGAGACGGATACTCCAGCCTGATCGTGGCCGGAAACCGCCTCTACACCCTGGGGGACGTGGATAACTCCTGCCGGCTCATCGCCCTGAACGCGGCCGACGGGAAAATCCTCTGGTCCACGCCCCTGGGTCCCGCCGGCGGACACAACGATTACCCCGGACCCCGGTCAACCCCGGCCACGGACGGAACCCTGGTCTTCGCGCTGACTCAAAACGGAGACCTCGCGTGCGTTCAGGCCGCCACGGGACGGCTCGTCTGGAAGGTGAATCTCGAGAGCCAGTTCGGGGGCCGAATGATGTCCGGGTGGCGCTGGTCCGAGTCGCCGCTTCTGGACGGAAACCTCGTCGTGGTCACTCCGGGAGGCTCCAAGGGCACGGTGCTGGCGCTCAACAAGGCGAACGGCGCTCCGGTGTGGCAGAGCGCCCAGCTCAAGGACGCGGCCGCCTACGCGTCGCTCGTTCCGGTCGAGTGGGGCAACATCCGGCAGTACATCGTCTTTACGGACAGGAGCGTCGCCGGAGTGGCCGCCCGAAACGGCCAGGTTCTCTGGCGAGCCGATCGCCCGGGGCAGACCGCGGTCATCCCGACTCCCGTCGCCAAGGAGGGCATCGTTTTCGTGACCTCCGGGTACAACGTGGGCTGCAACGCGTTCCAGGTCGGCTTCGCCGGCGGGCGCTTCACGGTGCGCGAGCTTTATTCCGGAAAGCAGATGCGCAACCACCACGGAGGCGTCGTGCTCGTGGGAGACCACGTCTACGGATTCGACGAGGGGATCCTGAAGTGCATCGAGCTGAAGACCGGACGCGAGGTGTGGGCCGACCGCAGCGTGGGCAAGGGAGCGGTGGCGTACGCGGACGGCCATCTCTATTGCCGCAGCGAAAACGGCCCGATCGCGCTGGTCGAGGCGACGCCCGAGGCCTACCGCGAGAAGGGCCGCTTCGACCAGCCGGACCGGAGCCGCCGCCAGGCGTGGCCCCATCCGGTCGTCTTCGGCGGCAAGCTCTACATCCGCGATCAGGACGTGCTCCTCTGCTACGACGTGCGCGAGAAAAAATGATCCTGGCGTTGGCGGGATTCCTCCTGGCGGCCGCGCCTCAGGAGGCGTCCGAGCCCGGCGACTGGCCCTGCTTCCTCGGCCCCGACCGCACCGGAATTTCCCGCGAGACGGGGCTTCTCAAGGCGTGGCCCTCCGAGGGGCCGCCCGTTCTCTGGAAGCGTGAACTGGGCGAGACCTACGCCGTCCCCTCCGTGGTGCGCGGGGCGCTCGTGGTCTTCCACCGGGAAGGCAACGAGGAGGTCGTGGAGCGCCTCGATCCGGCCGGCGGCGCCCGCTCCTGGCGGTTCACCTACCCCACGGCCTACGTGGATCGTTTCGGGTATAACGGCGGCCCCCGCGCCGCCCCCACGATCGACGGCGGCCGCGTCTACGTCCTGGGAGCGGAGGCCCGCCTGCACTGTCTCGACCTCGAGACGGGAAAGGTCGTCTGGAAGCGTTCCCTCCATGAGGAGTACTTCCGAGAACCCCGGCAGAACTTTTTCGGCGCGGGGGTGGCCCCTCGTCTGGCGGGCGGCGCGCTCTTTCTCAACCTCGGCGACGAGAACGCCGGATGCGTCACCGCGATCGACGCGAAGACGGGCCGGACGCTCTGGAGAACCGATGGCGACGGAGCCAGCTATGCGAGCGCTTCCTTCGCCGACGTGGCCGGCAAACGTCAGGCCGTCTTCCTCACGCGCGAAGGCGGCCTGGGATGCGACGCGGCCGACGGCACGGTCCTCTGGCGCTATCCGTTCCGCGCGCGCGAGCGCTTCAGCGCCAACGCCGCCTCTCCGGTCATCCTCGGAGAGCGGGTGTTTCTGAGCGCCTCCTACGGGGTGGGCTCGGCGCTCCTCAAGCTCGAGGCCGGAGGAGCCCGGGAGCTCTGGAGGAACCGCGCCCTGGGCGCCCACTGGGCGACGCCGATCGCCGTGGACGGCTACGCCTACGGCTTCGACGGCCGCCACGAATACGAGGCGGAACTCCGCTGCGTGCGGCTCGAGGACGGACGCCTGATGTGGTCCCGCGGCGGCTACGAGCGGGGATCCATGATCCGGGCGGACGGACGCTTCATCCTCCTGGCGGAGGACGGCCGGCTCGTCCTGGCCGACCTTTCCCCGGAGGGACCGCGGGAGATCTCTTCCATCCGCGTCCTCAAGCCCCATTGCTGGGGCGCACCCGTACTTTCCCGCGGGCTCCTCTACGTCCAGAACTTCGACCACTCCGCCGGACGGGCGACACTCGTCTGCCTGGACCTCCGGACGAAGTGACCGCCGGCGCTCCTTGACTCTACGTTCCCGGCCGGCTTATAGTAACGACGTGACGGCCAACGGCGACCGGCGGTTCGAGAAAATCCTGCAGGGGATTCAGTACCTTATCCGGGACAACGAACTCCTGCGCGAGGACCTGCGGGAGTACGCCCGCCGCGCAGACGAGGACCGCCGCCGGATGAACGAACTCCTTCAAGACACGAACGAGATCGTTCAAGGCATTCGCAAGGCGCTGGTCGTCATCGGAAAACGCGGCGCGGATTTCGTGGAGATGATCCGAAAGCAGACGGAAGCGATCCAAAAGCAGACGGAAGCCATTAAGGAGCAGGGTCGAACCCTCGAGCGCATCGAGCAGAAAATCGCCACCCTGGGCCGGCGAAACGGAAACGGCCCCCGATAAGGCTCCGGAAGAGCGAATCCCACCTACTCGTTCCGCAACGCTTCCAGGAGCGGCCCGCGCAACGCCAAGCGTGCCGCCCCCTGAATCCACGCCCACGAGAGCGCCCCGATCGCCAGAAGGAGCCCCACCAGAAACGCCGCCGGCACCTCGGTTCCCGGCCGGGCCAGCGCCGGCCCCACGGCCAGCGCCGCGGCCGCCGTGCCCGCCGCCAAACCCGCCGCCACGAGGAAACGATGCTCCGCCGCCACCACGCGGAGCGCTTCTTCCGGCGAATACCCCACCGCCCGCAGGAGCGCCAGCTCGCCCCGGCGCTCCATCACGCTCCGCAGCACCAGCACCCCCAGCCCCGCCGTGCCCAGGAGCATCCCCAAACCGCCCAGAACCATAAACAGCGTCAAATACGTCGCCTCGACCGCGTAGAATTCCCGGAGCCGCTCCGCTGACGCCGTCCAGTCCACCCCCAGCGTTTCGAGCCGCTCCGTCAGGTACGCCCGGAGGCGCTCCTCCCGCCCGGCGGGCGCCTCCACCAGGAACACGCGCGTGCCGCTCTCGGAGGGATAGAGCCGCGTGAAGTCCCGGTGGGAGATCAGAAGCCTTCCCTGAAAAAGCGTCAGCCGCGAGGGAAGCGACCCCACGATCCTCACCCGGAACGGCCGCCCCCGCTCGTCCGCGAAATCCAGATCGTTCCGCCGGAGCTTCCATGCCACGGTCGCCGAATCCCCCGCGAGCGCCGGGATCGCGCCGTCCGGCAACGGCCGCTCGAGAAGCCGCCAGAGGTCCGCCTCCGCAAACGCCCCGCGCCGCGCGAACGCTTCGGGATCGACGCCCAGAAGCGGCGGCGCCAGCGCCTGATTGAGGTTGAGGCAGCTCGCGTCGTCTCCCTCGCGCATCCGAAGCTGAACGAAGGCGACCCCGTCCATCATGTCCCGGTCGGTCAGCCGGTACGTCCGCCGCCCGCGCTCGCCGTTGAGGTCGTCATGGACGGCCACGCTCGATTCGCCGTAGAGGACGAACCCCCCCGTGCCGGACCGCCGGTTCCCGGCGCCGCGCACCGGATCTTCCTTCATCGCCCCCACGGAGAGCACCAGGAACGAGCCGCAGGCGAGCATTCCGGCCGCGGCCGTGGAGCGACCCGGACGGCGAGCCGCATTGCGCGCCCCCAGGCGGCCCAGCGTCAGCTCCCCTCCGGACGGGCGCCCGAGCGCCCAGCGCACCGACGCGATTCCCGCAACCAGCGCCAGCGCCCCCGCGGCGAAAAAGGCCGGCGCGGGCTGGTCCATCCCCGACCCGACAGCCCCCGCCGCCACGGCCGCCGCCGCCACGGCCGATGCAACGCCGATCCTCTTCGCCCGGCCCGCCCCGATTCGGCCGCCCTCCTCCGAAAAGCCCCCGGCCAGAAGCTCCCGCACCGGCCGGCGTCCCTGGCGGCGCAGCGCGAACGTCATCACGCTCACGGAGAGGATCGCGGCCGCGGCGGCGCCGCCGAGAGCGCTCCCAAGCCGCGCCTGGAATTCGACCGCCGCATGCGCCACCGCCCCGCTCCAGGCCGTCCCCAGCCCCCATACGAGAAGGCGAGCGAATCCCAGCCCGAGCGGAATTCCCGCCAGCGCCCCCGCGACCGCGAGCGCCGCCCCTTCGGCCAGAAGAAGCCTCGTCGCTTCGCCCGGGGCGAACCCCAACGCCCGCAGGGTTCCCGTCTCCCGCGCGCGCTGGTCGGCGGAGAACCCGAAAAGCATCGCCGTCAGGGCCAGCGACGCGGCCGCGAGAAAAACGCTCATCCCGAGAAAGAGCTGCCCCAGGTCCGTGGATTCCTCCACCGCCCGCGCCGACTCCCGGCGCGCCGCCCGAACCCGCAGCCCCGCCGCCTCGGGATCGATCCGACCCCTCAGCGCCTCCGCGACCGCCGCCGCTTCCGCGGCCGGGTAGCGCACGGCCATCAGATCCCCGAAGCGATTCGCCCACATCGCGCGACCCGCCGAAAGCGTCACGATCGCCTTGGGCGTCTGGCGGTACGCCTTCCAATACGCCTCGTTGTCGGGATCCTTGAGCTTCTTCTCCTCCAGAGGCAGGCCGATCTCCCATTCTTCGCACCGGTCCACGTCCGTCAGTCCCGGAAACTCCGGCACGAGATCGCGCTCCGCGCCCAGCGCCTCCATCTCGAGCGCCGCCCGCACCGTAAACTCCCGTTCCCGCTCGACGAACGTGTCCCGGTCCGTGAGCTCCGAGTAGGCGACCTTGACGCGGCTTCCCGGATTCAGCGCGAGCCGGTCCGCCAGCCACCGGTTGACCAGGATCTCGTCGTCGCGGAGATCCGGCGGCACGGGGCTGAGCCGGCGGTCTTCCGACGGGGCGACCGCGACCATGAAGGAATAAGGCGTGGACCTTCCGTCCGGCGCGGAAATGGAGTTCACGAGGTAGGCCGACGCCCCGACCGCCCCCGGCCGGGCCCCGAGCGCCGCCTCCGCGACGGCCGGATCGAGGTAAATCCGCGGCGTCTGAAGCTGCGCGACCCCGTGCCGCTCATGGATCCGCAGGACGAGCCCCGCGTCCTCGATCTCCCACGCCCGGGCCAGCGCCGCCCGCACCTCCTCCGGCGCCGCGGCGGCCAGAAGGACGTTCGCCCGGCCCTCGAATTCGAGAAGCCTCTGAAGCGTCCCGAGCGAAACGAACGCGAGCGCCGGAGCGGCCTGGTCGGACTTGAGGCTGAACCGTCCGAAACGGGCGTCCGGCAGCACCGCGCGCACCCGGAACGTGCGGCGTCGCGTTTCCCGATCCTTGCGCGAAGCCAGCGGCGCGTCCCGCGAGAGAACGCCCGGCTTGTGAACCCGCAGGGCGATCTCGTCCCCTTCGCGCACCCCGAGGGCCGCGGCGAGCTTTCCGTTCAGCGCCGCCTCCCCCGGCTCCAGAGCGAGCTCGACGGGCTCCTCCGCCAGACGGAAGAACGCGCCGTCGACGCCGTAGACCTCGACACGGTTGACCTGGCGGCGCTCCGGCCCTTCCCGAAGCGCCATGCCCCGCACCTGGAGAGCCGCGGAGACGTCCGCGCCCAGCTCCCTCCGCAGGCGTTCCGCCAGACGGTCGCGAAAAAAACGGTTCCCCGTATCGAGCGCGGACTCCGTCCGTCCGAGCCGGAGCCGGGCCAGACGCCCCAGCGTCCACCGCACCGAATCGCCGACCGCCAGCGCCCCGACCAGAACCGCGCCGGAAAGCGCGCAGCCCAGAAGGGTTCCGACATGCGTCCGCCGGTGAAAGCGCAGACTCCGCAGGACGTACGTGGCGCGGTTCATGCCGTCGGCTATGCTACGGCGCTCCGCAAGACGGCGTCAACGTCAGGAACTTCGAATCGTGGACCTCTTCACGCCCCGTGAGGTACAGTCCCCTGTCGATGAGGAAGCTCCTGGGGGCGCTCCTGGTCGCCGCCGTCGCCGCGCTTCATCACGACGTCTGGTTTTGGAACGACCGGACGCTCCTGGGAGGCGTGCTTCCCGTGGGGCTCGCGTACCACCTGGCCTACACGGCGCTCGCGTCGGCGACGGTCTGGCTCCTCGCGCGCCTCCTTCGGGAGCCGCCGCGGAATGCGGAGCGGCCGCCGCCATGATCCCGACTCTCGTCGTCTTCGCGTATCTCGGGCTTGTCCTCTACCTGGGGATCTTCGCGTTCCGAAAGGGAAAGGAGTCGGGAGAGGACTTCTTCCTGGCGGGGCGCGGCCTGGGCGGAGCGGTGTTCCTGCTTTCCCTCTTCGGCTCCAACATGACGGCCTTCTCCCTCCTCGGGAGCTCCGGGCTGGCCTACCGCCTCGGCATCGGCGTCTACGGCCTGATGGCCTCCTCGTCGGCGCTCGTCATTCCGCTCACGTTCCTTCTCATCGGTCCCCGCCTCTGGTCCGTGGGGCGGCGCTTCGGCCACATGACGCAGACTCAGTTCCTGCGGGACCGGTGGGAATGCGGCGCCTTGGGGACGGTCTACTTCGCCGTGACGACGGCGATGTTCGTCCCCTACATCGTGATCGCGGTGATGGCCGGAGGCCACACCCTCGAGGCGATCAGCTCCGGCCGGATCCCCTATGCGCTCGGCGGGGCGATCGTGGCGCTGGTCGTCATGGGCTACGTCTTCTTCGGAGGCATGAGGGGAACCGCCTGGGTGAACGCCTTCCAGTCCGCCCTCTTTCTGGCCTTCGGAACGATCGCCTTTCTCGTCATCGTCCGGAGCCTCGGAGGGCTGGGGGAAACCCTGGCCCGGATCGCCGCGGACCCGAAGACGGCGCCGCTGCTCTCCCGGGAACGCATCCCGCCCCGCGAGTTCCTGAGCTACATGTTCATCCCGCTTTCCACCATCATGTTCCCGCACATCTCCATCATGTGCCTGACCGCCCGGGACCCCGGCCACTTCCGCCGGACGGCGGCGGCCTATCCCTTCTGCATTCTGGCGCTCTGGGCCCCCGCGGTCTTCCTGGGGGTCCTCGGCGCCGCGCGATTCCCCGGACTCGGACCCGGAGAATCCGATGAAATCATCGTCCGCCTGCTGAGGGAACACGCCGGACCTCTCCTTTCGGGGGTCCTCAGCGCCGGAATCCTCGCGTGCGTCATGGCGTCGGACACCCAGATCATGGCGCTCTCGACGATGTTCACCGAAGACGTTCTCGTCTACTACGGCGGAAGGAACCGCTTCGGCGACCGCGCCCAGGTCTGGGCCGGACGGGCCTTCATCGTGGGCATCACGGCGGCGGCCTACGCGATCGCGGTGGCGCTCCAGGACCGGGAAGGCATCTTCGAGCTGGCGGTGCGGTTCGCCTTCTCCGGCTTCGCGGCGCTTTCGCCCGTCCTCGTCGCGGCGCTCTTCTGGAAGCGCAGCACGAAGGCGGGAGCCTGGGCGGCCACGCTCTGGACGGCGGCCGGCGTTCTGGCGACGGCGTACCTTTATGCGATCTCGACGCCGGGGCGGCCCTTCCCCGTCCTGCCGGACGTATTCGCCCGCACGCCGGGAAACGTGACGATGGGGGGATATCTCCCGGTCGTCCCGATGGTGCTGGGCTCCGCGGCGCTCATGGTCGGGGTATCGCTCCTCACGCGTCCGCCTTCCGCCGCGACGATCGCGCGTTATTTCCCCTCGCCGCCGGACGCGCCGAATCCCGTCTAGCCGCTCGCCCTACTCCGGCAGCTCCTCGCGCTCGGGCTCCGTCATGAAGAACGAAAGCACGAAGTTCGCCAGGTACACGAAGAGCGCAATGGCGGCCCCCGTGTAGGCCAGGCGCGCCGCCCCGGACGTCCCCTGGGGGAAGAGCGCCTCGATCCCGGCCACGGTCTGCGCCACCCAGGCGAAACCGGTGCCGATCAGGCGCCCGCCGATGTTGGCCGCGAATCCCTCCCCCGTCCCCCGCAGGTGCACCGGATAGACGCGCGGCAGATAATTGCCCCAGAAGCTGAACTGGCCGACCGTCAGGACCCCCGCCAGGAAAATGCCCACGTACAGCAGGTCCAGGTCCCGCACCGCCGCATACCCGAAGACGAAGGGCATGACGACGAGGCCCGGCACGAGAAACACGCGGATGAGCCGGATGCGGCTGACGATGACCGTGGCCAGGAAGGCCAAAAGCACCCGTCCCGTGAGGCCGCCGATCTCCTGAACCGTCTGAACGCGGGCCGCCGTCTGCTGGCCCACGGCGCGGGCGATGCGCGGGCCGGCCTTGGCGCGCTCCTCCTCCAGGAGCTTGCGCCGCTCCTCGTCGGACTTTCCCTGCGTCTTCTCCAGAACCGGCGGCGATTCCAGATGGCGCCGGACCTCTTCCGCCGCGCGGGCCTTGACCTCCGGAAGATCGGGCACGATCTGCGGAATCTGCTGAATGGCGCCGAAGGCCGCCCCGAAGGAACAGGCGAACATGGCGGTGGTCACGAGCGTCGTGCGCCGAAGCTCGGGCGCGAACAGGGCCGCCAGGCTGGGACGCTTGAGGGTGCCGGCGGCCTTCTTGGCCTGCCACTTGGGCGACTCCGGAAGGAACGGCCGGATGAAGATGAGCGGCAAGGCCGGGATCAGCCCGCTCATGAGCGTGTACCGCCACGGCGCATGCGGATCCTTCACGGGGCCGAACAGGTTCCCGATGGCCGGCAGATCCGCCGCCCAGGCCACGGAGCGCTCGTAGGCGAGCGCGACCAGAAGCCCTCCCACGGAACTGAAGGCCTGCGTGTATCCCAGAACCTTCTCGCGCTGTTTGGGATCGTCGAACAGCTCCGCCAGCCACGCCACCGCCGCCACGAACTCCAGGCACACCCCCACGAAGACGAGGCACCGGAAGAAAAGAAGCATGCCGGGCGAGGTGGAAAATCCCGCGAAGAAGGCCGAGAACGCGTAAAGAAGGATGGAGAAAGTGAGCATCCGGCGGCGGCCCAGGCGATCGGTGAGATACCCGCCCAGGAGGCCGAAGATCCCGCCGGCGATGGCGGGCACGTAGAAAAGCGTCCGGGCCCAGTGCGCGTATTCCGCCGTTCCCGGCTGAAGCCCGGCCAGCTCCTGAAGCGCCGGCCGGAGAATCAACGGAAGCATCAGAAGCTCGTAGATGTCGAAGGCGAACCCGATGACGGCGATCACGCAGATCAGCCACTGGGTGCTTGTGAGCCTCGGACGGGGGCCGTCGGTCATCGGACGCTCCTTGAAGGTTCGGGAATCGGAAACGGCTTAATTCTAGTACGGGCGAATCCGTTTCCGAACACTCGGAATTTCGTCGCGGCGTACTGGTAATGAAACGTCCGCCGCGTTATGTTGGGGATCCGATCCTGGCGTGAGGCGATGAACATGAGATTGAGCTTGATTCTCGGGTTGTCCCTCCTGGCGGTCCCGGCCCAAGGCTCGGGCGATTCCGGCCCGGAACGCGTGCGCGGCTGGCTGCACTGGCGCGGCCCCCAGCAGAACGGCACGTCCCTCGAGAAAGGCCTTCCGGACCGCTGGGAACTCGGAGGGGTCAACGACCTCTGGTCGATCGACCTGCCCGGACGCGGCACGCCCGTCCTCGCCGACGGCCGCCTCTACAGCTGGGGCTACCGCGGGGAAGGCCCGGACCTCCGGGAGGTCCTCGTGTGCCTGGACCCGGCCACCGGAAAGGTCCTCTGGGAACATTCCTTCCGCGACTTCCTGAGCGACGTCGTCTACGACCGCTACTCGATCGGCGCCCCCACGGTGGACGCGGAAACCGGAAACGTTTATCTCGTCACCTCGCCGGGACTCTTCGTCTGCTTCACGCGCGACGGCAAGCTCCTCTGGCGCCACTCGCTCATGGAGACGTTCGGCCGCAACACGTACCCCAACGGCCGCACCGGCTCGCCCTGCATCGAGGGCGATCTCGTCATCGTCCGCGGGGTGACGGCCAACTGGGGCTCCCAAGGGCCGCCCCGCGACCGCTTTTACGCCTTCGACAAGCGGACCGGCGAACCCGTGTGGGACGCCACGCCGTGCCTGGGGCCCCCCTACCTCAAGGACAGTTCCTTCTCCACCCCGGTCTTCGACACCTGGGAAGGCCGCCGCGTCTTCTACGCGGGCATCGGCTCCGGAGCGATCGTGTGCGTGAACGCCTGGACCGGCGAGACGCTCTGGCGCTCCCAGCAGATCGTCGGCGGCATCAACGCGTCGGTTGTGGTTCACCAGGGTAAAGTCATCGCCATCCACAGCGGGCAGTGCTTGGACTCGACCGAAACCGGCCGCATGGTGGCCGTCCGGATCCCGGACGCTTCCCGGATCGAGCCGGGCAAACCCCTCGAGCTCGACGCCAAGGACGAAGCGTGGCGTCTGCCGCTGTGCATGTTCACGAGCTCGCCGACGCTGGCGGGCGACCGGCTCTACCAGGTGGTCGAGACGGGCGAGCTGTACTGCATCGACGCCGCCAAAGGCGCGATCCTGTGGCACAAGAAACTCGGTCCCAGCCAGCTTCACGCTTCGCCCCTCTGGGCCGAAGGACGCCTCTACGTGCCCATGGAAAACGGTTCGTTCTGGATTCTTCGCCCCGGCGACACGGACGCGGAGGTGCTCTCCCGGGTGCAGCTGGCCGGCGCGTGCCTGGGCGCCCCGGCCGCCTGGAACGGCAAGGTCTACGTCCATACGACGAAGAAGCTCTACTGCTTCGGCCGCCGCGAGGACAACGCGCCGGAAAATCTCCCCGCGCCCCCGCCCGAGCCGCAACTTCCTCCCCCCGGACCCGCCGTGCGCCTGCAGATCGTCCCCAACGAGGTGCTCCTGCGTCCCGGTCAGAAGGAGACGTTCCGGGTCTTCGAGCTGGACGCCAAGGGCCGGAGGATCGGGCCCGCGAAGGGACCGGTGTCGTGGTCGAAGTTCGTTCCGCCCACCGCGCTCGTGAAGGCCGAAATGGACGCGTCCTTCAACGATCAAGGGGAGCTCGTGGTCGCTCCGGACGCGAAGGCTTCGGCCGGCTCCTGGAAGGCGACCGCCGGGAATCTCACGGGCACCATGCGCGGCCGCGTGGTCGTCCGGCCCCCGTATCGGGAGGATTTCGAATCCTTCTCGCTGACCGAGGATCATCCCCGCGAGGGCGTCAAGTTCGCCTACCCGCCGCTTCCCTGGATCGGCGGGCGCTTCCGCTGGGAAGTCCGCGAGAAGGACGGATCGAAAGTCCTGGCCAAGACCACCGACAACCCCTTCCTCTCGCGCGCGCTCACCTTCATCGGCCATCCCGAGGAGTCCAACTACACCCTTACCGCCGATTTCATGAGCGACGGCAACCGGCGGGGCATGGGCGAAATGGGACTCATCCACCAGCGCTACCTCATCCGCCTGAAAGGCAACGAGGACAAGATCGAGGTCAACTCCAACGTCGAGCGCCTGCGCGCTTCGGCGCCCTTCGCGCTCCTGCCCAAGGTCTGGTACCGGCTCAAAACCCGCGTGGACGTGGGGCCCGACGGCGTCGGCATGATCCGCGCGAAGGCCTGGAAGCGGGACGATCCCGAGCCGGCGGCCTGGACGATCGAAGTCCGGCACGAGAACGCCCATCGAAACGGCGTCCCGGGTCTCTACGGCTTCTCGTCCCAGCCGGCTTTCCGCGTGTACGTGGACAACATCCGCATCGATCCCAACGAGTAATTCCACGTGACGGAGCGACACATGCGTCTGACGATCGCGCTTCTGGCCGCCGCGCCCCTCCTCTCGTGCGGACCCGCGCCGGCCCCCGACCGGAACGGGCCGCCCTCCGCGTCAACGGCGCCTCGGATCGCGCCGAAGGCCGCCGAGGACCCGGGCGGAGGCGACTGGCCCCAGTGGGGACGCACGGCCTCCAAGAACATGAGCTCGCCGGCCCGCGGGCTTCCCTTCGAAATCGAGCCGGGCCAGGTGAAGCCCGACGGGACGGTGGATCTCTCGACCACCCGGAACGTCCTCTGGGCCGCCAAGATGGGCTCCCAGACGTACGGGAACCCCACCGTCGCCCGCGGCCGCGTCTTCGTCGGAACCAACAACGAAGGCCGCGGCGACCCGCGCTTCAAGGGCGACTACAGCGTCCTTCATTGCCTGGACGCCGCCACCGGCCGGATCGTCTGGTCGCTCACCGTCCCCAAGCTCGGCACCGGCAAAGTCGGGGACTGGGAGTTCCTGGGCATCTGCTCGTCGCCGACCGTGGTGGACGACCGCGTCTACCTCGTCACCAACCGCTGCGAAGTGATGTGCCTGGATTTCAACGGCCTGGCCGACGGCAACCAGGGCTTCCAGGACGAGGCGCAGTACATGGCCTACGTGGGCACGACCCCCGGAAAACCCGTCGAACTCAAGCCGACCGACGCCGACATCCTCTGGCGCTACGACATGATCGAGGAACTCGGGGTCTTCCCTCACAACATCACCTCGAGCTCGATCCTCGTGGTGGGGGATATCCTTTACTGCTCGACCTCCAACGGCGTGACTTACGACCACACGGACATCCCCTCGCCCAAGGCGCCCGCCCTCATCGCCCTCAACCGCCGCATCGCCGAGCGGCCTGGCGCCACGCCCCGCGAGATTCTCGTGGGCGAGGAGGGATCGGGCCTTTCGCGCCGCATCCTTCACGGAAACTGGACCAGTCCCTGCTGGGGAGAAGTCAACGGCAAAGGAATTCTCATCTACGGCGGCCCGGACGGATTCTGCTACGCCTTCGATCCGGTTCCCGTCAAGGACGCCGACGGCTTCGGCGTCTTCCCGGAGCTCTGGCGGTACGACTGCAACCCGCCGGACCTCCGGTACCGGAACGGCGACCCTTCCAAGCCGATCAAGTATGCCTCGCTCCGGGACGGCCCGAGCGAAATCATCGCCACGCCCGTGTTCCACGAGGGACGCGTCTACGTCGCCATCGGCCAGGATCCGGAACACCGCGGCGGACCGGGGAATCTGTCCTGCATCGACGCGGCCACCGGCCGCAAGGTGTGGGATCGGCGCATCGACCGGACGATGAGCACCTGCTCCGTGGTGGACGGCCTCGTGTATGTGGCCGACTGGAGCGGGTTCCTGTACTGCGTGGACGCCGCCACCGGCGCCCTCCAGTGGAAGTACGACACGGGCAGCGAGATCTGGTGTTCCACCCTCGTCGCCGACGGCAAGATCTATCTCGGCAACTACGACGGCGTTCTGACGGTCTTCGCGGCGGACCTCCTGAAGAAGACCGTCGCCGAACTGGGCCCGGGCCTCGAGATCCAGGTGAAGCGCGGCAAGCTCCTCTTCGACCGCGAGGGCAAGACCCTCAAGGAGGTCGCGGGCGACGACGTCCCGCGGTACGTCCGCGAGGCGCGCTTCGCGGCCTCGATCAGCTGCACCCCCGTGGTGGCTCAGGGGGTGCTCTACGTGGCCACCATGAGGCACCTTTACGCGATCAAGGAGATGAATCGATGACCGCTTCCGTCGCAGGTCCGCTCGCCGCGGCCGTCCGGAAGGCCCAGGACACGCTGGACGCTCACGTCCGGGAAATCGTCCAGTGGCACTTCTCGCCCGAAACGGGGACCCCGTTCTGGCTGGAATGGGCCCGGAAGGCGGGCTGGGATCCCCGCCGGGAGATCCGGGGCTTCGCCGATCTCGTCCGCTTCGGCCACTTCGAGGACGAATGGCTCCGGGGCGGCCCCGTGCGCCGCTGGGTTCCGAAGGCCTACGCGAACCGGCCGATCTACGTCTTCGAGACCGGAGGCACCACGGGCATCCCGAAGACCCGGATCAGCGTGGAGGACTTCCGGATCGATTATGAGATGTTCTCGGACACCCTTCCGGAGAAGTACTTCCCCAAGGGGGCCAACTGGCTGATGCTGGGGCCCTCCGGACCGCGCCGCCTCCGGCTGGCGGTCGAGCACCTCTGCCAGTATCGCGGAGGGATCTGCTTCTGCGTGGACCTCGATCCCCGCTGGGTCATCAAGGTCCTCAAGCGCGGGGCCGTCGAGGAGGCCAAGCGCTACATGGACCACTGCATCGACCAGGCCATGACGATCCTTTCGGCCAATCACGACATCCGCTGCATGTTCGTGACGCCGAAGCTGCTCGACGCGCTGGCGGCCCGCCTGGAAGCCGAAGGCTCCAGCATCCGCAAGGCGGGCATCACCGGCATCTTCTGCGGCGGCACCGAAATGACCGCCCAATGGGCCCGGTTCGCCATCGAGGAACTTCTCGGGCCCGAGGTCTATCTGGCCGCCTGCTACGGCAACACCCTCATGGGCCTGGCCCGCGCCAAAACCATCACGCGCGAAGAAAACTACAAGATCACCTACTACGCCCCCCAGCCTCGGGCGGTGCTCGAGGTCGTCGATTTCGACAATCCCGAGAAAATCGTCCCCTACGGCGGGACGGGCCGCGTGATGCTCACGACCCTGACCAAGGAGTTCTTCATCCCCCGCTTCCTGGAGCGCGACGAGGCGGAGCGCGAACCGCCCACGGAGGAGTTCCCCTGGGACGGCGTCAGCGGCGTGCGGCCCTACCGGGGATTCGCGGCGACGACCACGGTCGGCGTCTACTGATCGCGTATAAATAATTAGACGGGCCGGCCCGCCGGGTCCGCGTTCGGATCATCGTCGAGGGCAAACCGTGATTCACTTTCCCGTTCTTCGCTGGGGCGAGCCGTACAAGAGTCTCGACGTCGAGAAGGTCGTTCACTTCGCCACGGGGGAACCCCTGGCCGAACTCAGCCAGGCCAACGCGGGCCTCATCGAGCGGGATCTCCGCCAGGTCCGCCGCGCCCGCGAGGTCCTGCGGGAGATCCCCTGCAAGGAACTTCTCGAGCGCTGCCGGAAGGCCGCCGACCTGTTCATGAACGGCACGCTTCCCGTCGGGGACGCCGCCCAGACCCCCCGGGACTTCGTCCGCTTCCAGTCCGCCACGACGGGGCTCCCCGAGCACATGTGCCGCATGAACATGCAGAAGCTGCACTACGTGCTCACGAACCTCGAATCCATCCTCCGGTCGCTCCTTCGGGGACTCGATTTCGAGATCCTCACGCGCGGCTACGGCACCGAAGACGGCGTCCTGCGGAGTTACCAGGCGACGACCCCGGCCCTCGGCGTCGTCCTGCCCTCGAACTCCCCCGGCGTCCACGGCCTCTGGCTTCCGATCCTTCCCCTGCAGATCGGACTCGTCCTCAAGCCCGGACCCCAGGAACCCTGGACCCCCTGGCGGATGGCCCAGGCCTTCTTCCAGGCCGGCATCCCCCGTCAGGCCATCGCCATCTACCCCGGACAGGCGGAGGCGGGCGCGGCGGTGCTCTCGCACTGCCCCCGGAGCCTCATCTTCGGAAGCACCGCCACGGTGGAGCGCTACCGCGGCAACCCCAACGTCCACGTCCACGGCCCCGGCTTCAGCAAGATTCTGCTGGGCGAAGACGAAGTGGACCGCTGGGAAAAGTACCTCGACCTCATGGTCACGAGCATCTTCATCAACAGCGGCCGCGGGTGCATCAACTGCTCCGGCATCTGGGCGCCGCGCCACACGCGCGAGATCGCCGACGCCCTCGCCCGGCGCCTGGGGCCCGTCCGGCCTCTGCCGCCCGAAGATCCCAACGCCTCCCTGGCCGCCTTCACGGTCAAGGCTCAGGCGGAGGCCATCGAGAAGGACATCGAAGGCGCCCTCCGCGAACCCGGCGTCGAGGACGTCACCGCCAAGTACCGCGACGGGGCCCGCTACGTCCCCCAGGAGCGCTGCGCGTACCTGCGCCCCACGATCCTCCACAGCGAGTCGCCCGACGCGGCGGCGGCCCACAAGGAGTACATGTTCCCCTTCGCCACGGTGGTGCGCTGCCCCCAGGAGCAGATGCTCGCCAAGATCGGGCCCACGCTCGTCGCCACCGCCATCACGCGCGACGAGAAGTTCCGCCGGGAGCTTCTCGACGCGCGCCATATCGACCGCCTGAACCTCGGGCCGATCCCCACGACCCAGCTCAACTGGCTCCAGCCGCACGAAGGCAACATCGTCGATTTCCTCTTCCGCAACCGCGCCCTCCAGACGGCTCCGATCGAGAACGGATCCCCCGGAGGGCCCACGGAGAAGCCCCGGTGAAGGCCGATCCCGCCGTCCGTCCCGCGCCCTTCGAGGTGCCGACCCGCACCCGCCTCGTCTTCGGCGCCGGAGCGGTGGACCGCCTGGGGGAGCTGGCCCGGGAACTCGGGGCCCGCCGGGCGCTGGTCGTGACCGACCCGGGCATCGTCGCGGCCGGACATCTCGCGCGCGCCCGACGGGCGCTCGAGGCGGCCGGACTCGAAGTCGCCGTCTACGAGGGCGCGCGGGAGAACCCCACGGAGTCGGACGCCGAAGCCTGCGCCGCTTTCGCCCGCCAGGCCCGTCCCGACCTCATCGTGGGCCTCGGGGGCGGAAGCAGCATGGACACCGCCAAGGCCGCCAACGTGCTTCTCGCCAACGGCCGGCGGATGCGCGACTACTGGGGCTACGGGAAGGTCCGAAAGCCCCTGCTCCCCCTCATCGCCGTTCCCACCACCGCCGGCACGGGAAGCGAGTTCCAGTCCTACGCCCTCATCAGCCACGACGAGACCCATCAGAAGATGGCCTGCGGCGACCCGAAGATCGCCGCGGCGGCGGCCCTGCTCGATCCGGAGCTGACGCTCTCCCAGCCGCGCCGCGTGACGGCCAACACGGGCATGGACGCCGTGGCCCACGCCGTCGAGACCGCCGTCACGAACAAACGCCACGAACGGTCCGCGCTCTGCGCGCGCGAGGCCTTCCGGCGGCTCGTCGGCGCGTTCCGGCGGGTTCTGGAGCATCCCGAGGACCTCGAGGCGCGGGCGCAGATGCAGCTCGGCGCCGCCTACGCCGGCATGGCCATCGAGCTCAGCATGCTCGGAGCGGCCCACGCGCTGGCCAACCCTCTCACGGCGCGCTTCGACGTCGTCCACGGCCAGGCGGTGGGGATGATGCTGCCCCACGTCGTTCGCTTCAACGCCGCCGACCCGGCCGCCCGGGACATCTACGGCGACCTTCTTGCCGCCGCGGGACTTGCGCCCGCGGACGCGGATCCGGCCGACGCCGGGGAGAGGCTCGCCGCGCTCCTCGAGGAGCTCCTGGACGCCGCGGGAATGCCCCGGCGCCTGGACGCGTTCGGAGTTCCCGCCTCGGCGGTCCCGGAGCTCGCCGCGGAGGCCGCCCACCAGTGGACCGCGCGCTTCAACCCCCGGCCCGTCGCCGCCGCGGACCTGGAAGCCCTCTACCGCCGGGCGCTCGGTACGCCCGCCGCGGCGACGCCTCCGCCGCCGGCCCCGGACGACGGCGAGTCCGACGTGGGCAATTACTTCGTCTCGAACTACCCGCCCTATTCCTTCTGGAAGCCCGAGCGCGCCCGGGAAGCCCTGGAGGCGTTCGAGGCGCCCTCCGCCCCGGGCGCCTCCCTCGGGGTCTACGTCCACATCCCCTTCTGCCGCAAACGCTGCCACTTCTGCTACTTCCGCGTCTACACGGACAAGAACGCCGAGGAGATCCAGCGGTATCTCGACGGCCTCGTCCGCGAGCTCTCGCTCCTGCGCGACCGCCCCGCGGTGGCCGGCCGGCGGCCGGACTTCGTCTACTTCGGCGGCGGAACGCCGTCGTACCTTTCGGTCCGGCAGCTTTCGATCCTGGCCGACCGGATGAAGGAACTTCTCCCCTGGGACCGCGCGGAGGAAGTGACCTTCGAGTGCGAACCGGGAACGCTGACCGAGGAGAAGCTCCGTTACCTCCGGGAGATGGGCGTGACGCGCCTGAGCCTCGGGGTGGAGCACTTCGACGAGGACATCCTGCGCCTCAACGGCCGGGCGCACGGGGCGGCGGACATCGACCGCGCGTACGGCCTGGCGCGACAGGCGGGCTTCCCCCAGATCAACATCGACCTCATCGCCGGCATGATGGGAGACACGGACGAGCGCTGGGACCGCGCGGTGGATCGGACGCTGGAGCTGCGGCCCGACAGCGTGACGATCTACCAGATGGAGATCCCGTACAACACGAGCCTCTACCAGGACATGATCGCCAAGGGGCTCGACGTCGCGCCGCTGGCGGACTGGAGGACGAAGCGCCGCTGGACGGCGCGGGCGTTCGAGCGCCTGGAGGCGGCCGGCTACGCCGTCACGAGCGCCTACACCGCGGTGCTCGACCCGGGCCGCACGCGGTTCGTCTACCGGGACCGGCTCTGGACCGGGGCGGACCTTCTCGGGCTCGGAGTGGCTTCCTTCGGCCACATCGGGGGCACGCACTACCAGAACGTCCACCACTGGGAACCGTATCTCGAGAAGCTCCGCGCCGGCGAGCTGCCCGTCTTCCGGGCGCTGCGGACCACGCCCGAGGAGCGGTTCATCCGGGAGTTCATCCTCCAGATGAAGCTCGGGCGGATCCGGCCGGACTACTTCCGCGCGAAGTTCGGAACGGACGTGCGGGAGCGGTTCGCCGGGCCCCTGGCGGAACTGCGGCGGCGCGGCTACCTCGAGGAGAACGGCACGGAGCTCCGGCTCCGCCGCGAGGGGCTTCTCCGGGTGGACCGTCTGGTGCATCTTTTCTTCCTTCCGGAGCATCGCGATGCGCGCTACACCTGACGGACGGGACTGGGACGCGATCGTCGTGGGCGGGGGCCCCGCGGGTTCGACCGCGGGGGCGGTCCTGGCGCTCCACGGCCGCCGGGTGCTCCTCCTCGAAAAGGAGAAGTTCCCGCGCTACCACATCGGCGAGTCGCTCATGCCGTACTGCTACTTCCCGCTGGAGCGCGTGGGCATGGTGGAGGCCATGAAGGCCTCCTCCTTCCCGAAGAAATACAGCGTCCAGTTCGTCAGCATGGACGGGCGGGCGTCGCAGCCGTTTTACTTCTTCCAGCACTTCGATCATCCGGCGGCCCAGACGTGGCAGGTGCTGCGGAGCGAATTCGACCGGATGCTCCTCGAGAACGCCCGCGCCAAGGGCGTCGAGGTGCGCGAGGAAACGAAGGTCCTGGAGCTCCTGCGCGAAGGAAACCGCGTGGTGGGCGTCCGGGCGGCGCCGAAATCGGGCCGGCCCTACGAGGTCCGCGCCCCCGTGACGATCGACGCCAGCGGCCGCGACGGCCTGAGCGTGCACCGGCAGCACTGGCGGGTCAACGATCCGGTGCTCCGGAAGACGGCGCTCTGGACGTACTACCGGGGAGCCAAGCGCGACCCGGGGCTCGACGAGGGCGCCACGACCGTCGCCTTTCTTCCCTACAAGGGCTGGTTCTGGTACATCCCCCTCCCGGACGACATCGTCAGCGTCGGAATCGTGGCCGATCCGGATTATCTTTTCGGGGAAACCAAGGACCGGGCCGCGGTCTTCGACCGCGAGGTCGAGCGGAATCCCTGGGTGAAAGACCACGTGGCGCCGGGACGGCGGGTGAACGCGCCGGGACTTTCGGAAGGACCGTTTTACACCACGAGCGAATGGTCCTACCGGTCGCGCTACGGCGCGGCGGACGGGCTGGTCCTGGCGGGGGACGCGTTCGGGTTCCTCGATCCGGTCTTCTCGTCGGGCGTTTTCCTCGCCCTCAAGAGCGGGGAGCTCGCCGCCGACGCGGTCCACGCGGCGCTGGCGGCGGGGGACGTTTCCGCGGAACGCTTCCGGGAATACGGCGCCACGATGTCCCGGGGCATGGAGGCCATGCGGAAGCTGGTCTACGCTTTCTACGACCACGAGTTCCACATGCGGGAATTCGTGCGTCAGTATCCGCACCTGCGGGGGGACGTGACGGACTGCCTGATCGGCAACCTCTTCCGGGACTTCACGGATCTGTTCCGGGCGGTCGGCGAGTTCGCGCGCCTGCCGGAACCTTCGGGGTGCGGAAGCCCGTTCGTGGCCGCCGGGGCGTGAGGGCGGTCCGCCGTTGACGCTCTTCGCCCGCGGGGGTTAGAATGCGCGGCGCCATGGAAGCGCGGCGCGGCCGGACTCCTCCCTCGTCTCCCCGCCGGCGGCTCTTCAGCGTCGGGGAGTTCCACGCTCTGAGCCGGGCGGGCATCCTCCGCGAGACCGACCGCGTGGAGCTGATCCGGGGGGAAATTCTGCGGATAAGTCCGATCGGAAGTCGGCACGCGGCCTGCGTGGATCGCCTGACCCGCAACCTCGTCGTCCAGGTCGGCGCGAGGGCCATTGTGCGGATTCAGAATCCACTGCGTCTGGGAAGCCGGTCGGAAGTTCAGCCGGATATTGCCCTTGTCCGGCCTGCACGGGATTTCTACGCCAAGGCTCATCCGGACCCCCGGGATGTCCGTCTTTTGGTCGAGGTCGCGGAGCAAGCGGAGATCGAGCGGCGGGTGAAGATTCCGCTCTATGCGGATCATCGGGTTCGCGAGGTGTGGCTGGTGGACCTGGGCCGCGGCCTCGTGGAAGCGTACTCCCGCCCCGCCGAAGGAAGGTACCGCGACATCCGCCGGGAAGGGCCTGAGGGCGTTTTGAAGCCGCGCGCGCTTGGGGGAATCTCCGTCGCCGTGAAGGACCTTCTCGGATAATTCGGCGAGGGCTGCGCGATGCCTTCCGAGTTCCGCATGACCCATCGGGTGGAGTTCGCCGACACCGACATGGCGGGGATGGCCCATTTTTCGAGCTATTTCCGGTACATGGAGGTGACGGAACACGCCTTCATCCGGAGCCTGGGGTTTTCGATCGACATGGGACCGCGCTTCAAAGTGGGCTGGCCGCGCGTCCACGTGGAATGCGACTACGGGGCGCCGCTGCGGTTCGAAGACGAGGTGGAGGTCCATCTTCGGGTGCGGGAGAAGCGCGAGAAGGCGATCACGTACGATTTCACGTTCCGGCGGGTCCGGCCCGAGCCGGCGGTCGAGGTGGCGCGGGGGGCGATCACGACCGTCTGCGTGGCGCGGGACGAAAACGGCCGGATGACGGCGGTGCCGATTCCCCAGGAGGTTTCGCGCATGATCGAGGTGGCCCGATGACGTCGCAGCAGGCCCAGCCGGGGATGGCGTGGCTCGGGTTCGCTCTTCTGACGGTGGCGGCGTGGGGAGTGTACGGCGTGTGCCTTCATGCCGGCCAGGTGGCGATGGGCGATCCGGCCCACGGCCGCTGGAAGGCGTTTCTCTTCGTCGGCGTGGCCTATTTCCTGACGGCGGTGCTGGCGCCGCTGGCGATTCTTCTGGTCAAAGGAGCGTCCTGGAGCATGCCGGGCAAGGGCGTCTTCTGGTCGCTCGTGGCGGGGATCGTGGGGGCCGCGGGGGCGTTCGGAGTCCTCCTGGCGTTCGCGGCCAAGGGAACGCCGCCGGTCGTGATGTCGATCGTCTTCGCCGGAGCGCCCGTCGTCAACGCGGTCGTCGCCATGGCGCTTCACCGGCCGGAGGGGGGACTCGCCTCGATCCGGTGGCCTTTCTTCCTGGGCATCGTGCTGGCCGCCGTGGGCGGTTGCCTCGTCACGCTCTACCGCCCGATGCCGCCGGCGCCCGGCAAGCACCCCCCGGTCGCTCCCGCCGCCGCCCCGGCCGAGCGGGGGAAGTGATCAACCCGCGCGCGCCGGCCGTCCCCTCCGCCTCCAGGTTCGAACGCACAAGGTAAGCGCGCCGACCGTCCCCGAGGCGTACGCCGCCACGTGCGCCCAGAGGTTCGCGATGAACCGGTGGTGCCGTTCTTCCGGAACGAGCCCGGCGAGATCCGGAACCAGGCGAACCCACCCCATCTTCGCGAAGAACCATCCGGCGAGCCCCGCCGCCAGCGACGTGACCGCCATTCCCCCGAGCACGACCGCCACGGGTCCGACCAGGTGGCGCGCCGAGAGTTTCGGACGCGATCCCGCGCGGGCGGCCACGGCCAGCGGTACGCCGAGAATCAGGCCCATCCACCACGTGGCGATCACGCCCCAGCCCAGCGCCAGAAGCGCCGGGGACGTCGTGTCGAACACCGGCGGATGCCCCACCGTGAAGTATTCCACGCACACCCGCACGGTCACCTGGTCCTGAACGATCCCGTAGAGGATCGCCGCTCCGACGCTCAGGAGAAGAATGCCGAGCACGGCCATGAAGAAAGTCCAGCACTCTCTTTCGAAATCCCCCAGGTCGCGGGCCACGCCCGGTCGTCCGTCAGCTCCGCTCCCGCAACCGGCCCTCCCGCAGCTCCAGCACCCGGCCCGCCCGCCCCGCCAGGGCCGCCGCGTGCGTCACCACCACCAGCGCCACCCCTTCCTCCCGGTTGAGCTCGAAGAGAAGATCCGCCACCCCTTCCGCCGCCTTCCCGTCGAGCGACCCCGTCGGTTCGTCCGCCAAAAGAAGCTTCGGACGGTTCACCAGCGCCCGCGCCACCGCCACGCGCTGCGCCTCCCCCCCGGAAAGCTGTCCCGGACGGTGATTCAGCCGGTGCGAAAGCCCCACCCGATCCAGAAGCCGCCGCGCCCGTTCCCCGGCCGCTCCCGCCCCGTCCGCCACGAGCGCCGGCACGAGCACGTTCTCCAGCACCGACAGCTGCGGCAGGAGATGATGCAGCTGAAAGACGAACCCCACCTCGCGCGCCCGCAGCCGCGAACGCTCCAGCTCCCCCAGCTCCGAAACGTCCCGCCCTGAAAGAATCAC
>DATLZA010000100.1 GCA_035574235.1 Planctomycetota bacterium
ACCGCCGCAGAAGCTTCCGGTCGGCGATCCTCCGCCTCAGGGCGATCCGACGTTCCATTGCCCTCCGCCGTCGACGAGCCATACGACACCTCGGCACTTCCGCCGGGTCGCGGGAAGGGATCGAAGACCCGCGATCCTACCGCGACCGCCCGGCTTCCTTCAAGACCTATCCGCCCTGCCCGCCGGCGCCCGCCGGCCGTCCGGGCCGGGAACAAAAAAACCCGCGTCACCTTTCGGTGGCGCGGGTCAAACGTTTCTTCGAAGAGTCCGAGCGCGCGCCACCTAGAAGGTGGCAAGTCGAATGACAAGAATGCAGACTCGGCCGCGCTCGAACATCGAGGGATTACTCTACCGGCGCCCCGGAGCCGAGTCAACAGGAATCTCGTGGACGCCCCCCCGGCCGCGCCGCTACAATTTCTCCCCATGATCGCCGGGAAAGCCACGCCCGAAGGAACCGCCGGCTTCGCCCGCCGCCATGCCGGACTCGATCCGGGCCACTGGCGGACGCCCTTGGGACTGACGGTTTCCTCCATCGGCCTGGGAACCTATCTCGGCAACGCGGATCCCGTCACGGACCGCAAGTATGCCGACTCCGCCCGCCGGGCCCTGGAGCTCGGAGTCAACGTTCTGGATTCCGCGATCAACTACCGGTATGAGCGCAGCGAGCGCTCCGTGGGCGCCGCCCTCCGCGAAGCGATCTCCTCGGGTCTCGTCTCCCGCGAGGAGGTTGTCCTCTGCACCAAAGGCGGGTTCATCACCGGAGACCTCGGTCCGGCCACCCGCGAGTGGTTCGAGACCCAAATCCTCCGACCCGGTCTGGCCCGGCTCGAGGACGTGACCGCGGGCGGCCATTGCATGGCGCCCGGGTTCCTCCGGCACGAACTCGACCGGAGCCGCCGCAACCTCGGCGTCGAAACGATCGACGTCTACTATGTCCACAATCCCGAAACCCAGATTCCCGAAGTGGGCGAGGACGAATACTATCGCCGCCTCACCGCCGCCTTCGCCGCCCTCGAAGAGGCCGCCCGCGAAGGCAAGCTTCAGTTCTACGGCACGGCCACCTGGAACGCCTACCGGGTCCCGCCCGGAGACGAAACGCACGCCTCCCTCGAACGCACCCTGGAATGCGCCCGCGCGGCCGGAGGCGCGGATCACCGCTTCCGCGTCATCCAGCTCCCCCTGAGTCTGGCGCTTCCCGAGGCGTACGCGGTGCCCACGCAAGCCGTCGCCGGGACGGAGCGGCCCGCCCTCGAGGCGGCCGCCGCGCTCGGACTCGTCGCGTTCACCAGCGCCCCGCTCGTCCAGGGCCGCCTCCTGGGACACCCCGCGCTTCGTTCCGCCCGCGACAAGTTCCCCGGCCTGCGCACGGACGCGCAGCGGTGCCTGCAGTTCGCCCGCTCCGTCCCCGGCGTCGCCGCGGCGCTCTGCGGAATGAAAACCGCCGAACACGTGGAGGAAAATCTCCAGGTGGCCTCCGTCCCGCCGCTTTCGGCGGAGGCGCTGGCGACCCTCTTCGGGACCGGACCCTGACACCGAGTCCGAAAACGTTGACGCCCCCGCCCCCCGGAGCTAGGGTCATCTTCCGCGCACGGGGGAACCATGAGGCGAGGGATAGCCGCCGCCGGCAACTGGATCGTCGACCGCGTCAAGATCATCGACGCCTGGCCGCAGGAAGAGCGCCTCGCCCAGGTCCTCAGCGTCACGCGCGGCGGCGGCGGGGGCGCCCACAACGTCCTGATCGACCTGGCCCGCATGAAGGCGCCCTTCCCTCTCGTGGGAATCGGGTGGGTGGGCAACGACGAGGACGGCCGGTATCTCATCGAGGAAGCCCGCGAGCTCAAGGTCGATTTTTCCGGCATCCGCGTCAGCCTGGATCATCCCACGTCGTTCACGGACGTCATGACCGTCCAATCGACCGGGAAGCGCACCTTCTTCCACGCCCGCGGGGCGAACGCCCTGCTTTCGGAAGACGACGTCGATCCGGGCTCCTGCCGGATCCTGCATCTGGCCTACCTGCTGCTTCTGGATCGGATCGATCCGGTGGCGCCCCGGCTCCTGGCGCGCCTGCGGGCCGAAGGCGTGAAGACCTCGGTGGACCTCGTCAGCGCCGAGCGCGCCCGATTCGCCGAGGTGGTTCCGCCGGCGCTGGAGCACATCGATTACCTCATCCTCAACGAAATCGAAGCCGGCGAATGCACGGATCGGCGCATCCGCCGGCCGGACGGATCGTTCGACCGCAAGGCGCTCGAGGAGGCGGCGCGGCTCCTGTGGAGGGAGAATCTCGTGGTCGTTCACATGCCGGAAGGGGCCTTCGCCAAGGCGCCCGGCGAAGAGGCGTGGGTTCCCTCCCGGCCCGTGCGGCGGATCGTCAGCACCGTGGGCGCCGGAGACGCCTTCTGCGCGGGGATGCTGTACGCCCTGCACGAGGGCTGGCCGCTCCGGCAGGCCCTGGATCTGGCCCACGCCGCCGCGGCCGCCTGCCTGGGGCACGAAACGACCACCGAGGGGTTGCGGCCGATCCAGGACCTCTGAGGCCGCCATCGAAGGAGCCCGCGTCCATGAGCCACCTCAAGCCGCGCCTGAACCGCCTGTTCGCCCGCACGGGCAAGTGCTTCGACGTCGCCGTCGACCACGGCTTCTTCAACGAGTTCTCGTTCCTCGGAGGGATCGAGGACCTCGAAAAGGCCGTCCGCACCATCGCGGAGGCGGGTCCGGACGCCATCCAGCTCACCGTGGGCCAGGCCCGACTCCTTCAGGACCTGCCCGGACCGCGCAAGCCCGCGCTCGTCCTGCGCACCGACGTGGCCAACGTCTATCACCCGGCGCTGCCTTCGGCGCTCTGGTCGAAAATGATCGACGATCCGGTGGAGCAGGCGCTGGCGCTGGACGCCGCCTGCGTGGTGGTGAACCTCCTGCTTCTTCCCGGACAGCCGGACCTCCACGGCCAGTGCGTGGACAACATCTGCCGCCTCAAGCCCGCCTGCGAGCGCTACGGAATGCCGCTCATGATCGAACCGCTCGTCATGCGGCCCAACGACAAGGGCGGCGGCTACATGGTGGACGGAGACCTGCGCAAGATCACGGCGCTCGTGCGCCAGGCGGTGGAGCTGGGCGCCGACGTCATCAAGGCCGACCCCTGCGACGACGTGCGGGAATACCACAAGGTCGTGGAGATCGCCGGCCGCGTGCCGGTGCTCGTCCGCGGCGGAGGCAAGGCGCCCACGGCGGAGATTCTGCGGCGGACCTACGACCTGATGCAGCAGGGCGCCCGGGGCATCGTCTACGGCCGCAACGTCATCCAGCATCCGGATCCGGCGGGAATCACCCGCGCCTTCATGGCCCTCGTCCATGAGGGGGCCACCCCCGAGCAGGCCGCCCGCTTCGTCAAGGAGTAAACGATCCCATGCGCGAGATCCGCTTCGGCATCATCGGCGGCGGCCTCATGGGCCGCGAGTTCGCCTCCGCCGCGGCCCGATGGTGCCACCTGCTCGACGTGGATTTCCGCCCCGTCCTGGTGGGACTCTGCGACACGAACCCCGCGATCTTCGAGTGGTACCGCCGTCATTTCCCGTCCCTCCGGGCCGTCACGACGGAGTACCGCGAGCTTCTGGCCCGCCCGGACATCGACGCCGTCTACTGCGCCGTGCCGCATCACCTCCACCGCGAGCTCTACACGGAAATCATCCGCGCGGGCAAGCATCTCTTCGGCGAAAAGCCGTTCGGCATCGACCTGCCCGCCTGCCGCGCGATCGTGGAGGAGATCCGCCGCCGCCCGGACGTCTTCGTCCGCTGTTCCTCGGAATTCCCGTTCGTGCCGGGCGCCCAGCGCGTTCTGCGCGCGATCCGCGAAAACCGCTTCGGGCGCATCATCGAGGTGAACGCCGGGTTCCTGCATTCCTCGGATCTGAACCCGGAAAAACCCATCAACTGGAAACGGCAGGTGGAGTTCAACGGGGAATACGGATGCCTCGGCGACCTCGGCATGCACGCGCTCCACGTGCCGCTGCGGGCGGGATGGCGTCCCCGCCGCGTCTTCGCCCAGCTCAACAAGATCGTCTCCGAACGGCCCGACGGCAAGGGCGGCCGGGTGCCGTGCCTCACGTGGGACAACGGAACGCTCCACTGCGACGTCGTCAACCCGGCGGACGGCCTTCCGTTCCCGATGACGCTCCGGATCTACCGGATCGCCCCGGGCGAGACCGACACCTGGTACCTCGAAATCCTCGGCACCCGCTACAGCTGCCGCTTCTCCAGCCGCAACATGAAGGCCTTCCAGTTCATGGAGTACGCCCCCGGCGGCCCTCAGACGTGGCAGGAGGAGAACCTCGGCTACGAAACGATCTACCGGACGATCACCGGAAGCATCTTCGAGTTCGGATTCTCGGACGCGATCCTTCAGATGTGGGCGGCGTTCCTGGACGAGATGGTCCACGGCCGGGCCCCGTACGGCTGCGTCCGCCCGGAAGAAGCGCTCGACTCCCACCGGCTGTTCACGGCGGCCCTGGAGTCCCAGAAGACCCGGCAGGCGGTCGAAATCGATTACGCCTAACGCAGCGGTCCGTGGCCGAAGACGTCCACGGTTCCGTTCCGGTCGCCCACCACGAGATCGTCGGCGAGGGAAAGAAACACCGCCCAGCGCCCGTCCGAGGAGAGAACCGGAGACAGGGAGTAGCTGTTTCCCGGTCCTCCCACGGGCCCGACGGAAACCACGCGTTCGGCTCCCGAAAGGAGGTCCTGAACGCGGATCTGGAGATCCTCCGGAGGGCCGAAGGAATCCCTGGCGTTGGGCACCATCCGCGTGTAGGCCAGAAGCCGCCCGTCCTGCGTCAGGGCGACGCGATCGGCCTCGGCGAGGAAAACGGCCGGACCGACGGACAGCTCGAAGGCGAACGGACTCTCGGCGACCCGGCGCGTCGTGAACGGAGAAGAAAGCTCCCGTACGAACACCGCCGGCCCGGATCCGCCGAGATTCCCGGCAATGGACGTGAAGGCCACGTGCGTGGCGTTGGAATTGACAAAGGGTACTCTCGAATCTCTGTCGAACGGAGTCCCCGTCGCTCCCGTTTCGCGGGAAACGAGCGTCACATTCCCCGTCCACGGGGCGGTTCCGGCAAAGATGTGAGCAATCCCCGAGCCGCCCGACCCGAGATTCGAAGCCCGCGAAGCGAAGACCACGACCTGACCGTTCGCCGAAAGATGAGGATCCACGGAGTGCTCATCGGCGCCGGTGGAGGAAGCGCCCGCCGCATGCGAGACGAGCGCATACGTCGGCGGAGAAGCGCTCATGTCGGCAACGTAAACCTGGGTGACTCCTCCGCTTGAGAAGCTCCCCAGATCGGAGGCCATGCTCTGAAAGGCCACGTAGCGGCCGTCGGCGGAAATGCTGGGATTCTCCAACGAGGCGTCCGGCCAATCTGTGGCGCTCGCGTTGCTGTAGCCCACGCGCCGCAGGGCCCCCGTAACCATGTCCCGGACGAAGAGGTTCGTCTGGCCGGCGTCCGCGTTGGGATTCACTCCATCGAACTCGGTCGCCGTCTGGAAAACCACGAATCGGCCGTCGGCGGACACGGCCGGATTGAAGCAATCGGCCACGAACTTCTTCGGATCCCGGATGTCGCCGAGGCGGGAGACGTTCACCACGAGATCGGAAACTCGATCCCGAAAGTAGATTTCCTCGAAGCCCGTGGAGCCGCTGGCCAGGTTCTGAGCCTTCGAGGAAAAGACGACGTACCGGCCGTCCGCCGAAACCGAAGGAGGGCCGGACTCCCCGTTGGCCTCCACCGTCCCCGTCCCCACCGAAAGGCGGAACGTCACGGCGCGGGGCTCGTTCTCTCCGAGGTTTCCGCCGCACGAGTCCCCCCGAAGGAGGAGCGCCGCCCCCAGAAGCGCCGCCCCGCGGAGCCACCGATGCGCTTTACAGCTCATACGTGAACCCGAACGCCAGGTTGAAGGAATCTCCGCCCACGTCCATCGCCGCGTCGAGCGCCCAGTTCTTGCCCCGCGCGTCCGTCCAGGAAAGCCCCAGGCCCGCCGTGAAGATGTTGAAGCGGCTCCCGTCCGTATCCACGAGGAGCTTGTAGTTCGACGTCATCGGCAGGTTGTCCTCGTCGTCCCACGGGGCCTGGAACCGGCGGAAGCCGGCCCGCGGATAGAGGTTGACGCGCTCGGCCACGCGGAAGCGGTATTCGAGGCCCACGGAGTAGTTGACGGCGTCCTCGAAGGAAGGCTGCCCGATGAAGGTCGGCTTCTCGGCGGTGGCGCTCCAGTCCACCCACTGGAGGTCCACCGTGGCGCGAAGCAAACTCCCCTCGAAGAAATAGCCCGTCAGCCCCACGTTCACCTGCTGCGGCATGTCGAAGGCCGGGAAGATCCGGGGATCCGAGTTGAACTCCCACCGGATCGCGCTCTGGTAGGCGGCGCCGAAGTTGAGCTTGAAGCTCGCCCCGTTGTCGTAGAGGCCCACCAGGATCCCGCCGCCTCCCCCCGGCGCGGTGGCGGTGTCGCGGATCGACTCGTCCTCGTGGTCGAATTCCCAGCGCTCGTACCCCAGGTCCGCGCCCGCCCCGAGCGCCACGTGCGTGAGAAATCCCGCCTCGCCCGCGCGGACCCGCCGGAAGTCGATCGCGAAAGCCGCCCGGAACCGGCTGAAGGACTCCTCGACGTTCGTGTCCGGAACGAAGACCTGCTGGGCGGGATCCTCCACGCGGTCGAAGCTGTAGTTGAGGTGATAGGGCCGCGCGTAACAGATGCCGACCGCCATGGGAAGGTCTTCCGTGCCGAGCTGGAAGACGAAGCCCAGGTAGGACGGAAGAAGCGCCGGATCCACGAAGGTCGTGCGCGCCTCGGCGGAGAATTCGATCGCGGTGCCGCCGGCCGAAAGCTCCCGCTGGAGGGGGTAGGTCGTGTAGGTCTGGTACGAAATCGACATCTGGTTGGGCTGCGTAGCGATCCCGGCGGGGTTGAGCCAGATGGACACCGGATCGTCCTCGAAGGCGGTGTAGCTTCCGCCCATGGCCTTGGTGCGGGCGCCCAGCTGCTGGTCCTGCGCGAAGGCCGCCGCGGTCGCCGCCGCCAGCCATGCCGCCGCGAGCGCGGTCCGGCCGCCTCTCCCGTTCCCCATCCCGATGAAATTCTAGCCCGCGGTTCCGGCCCCGGGGAAAATTTTATCGGGATTCATCGGGCCAGCCGGTCGATCTTGGCGGCCAGGATGAAGTCGTTCTCGTGAAGCCCGCCGATCTTGTGCGTCCAGATCTCGACGAGCACCTTGTTGTAGTGGACGTGAAAATCCGGGTGGTGGCCTTCCGCCTCTGCCAGCTCCGCCATGGCGTGGACGAACTTCATCGCCTTCCTGAAGTCCTTGAAGGAGAACTCGCGCCGGAGCCGGTCCGCGCGCTCGGAAAGCTCCCACCGGGGAACCTCCGCCGCCCGGAGCTTTTCGGCTTCCTCCCGCGGGAGGGGCGGCGTGCCCCCCTTGCACGGCCCGCATTTCCGATCCGCCAGAGCCACGAAAGTCTCCTCCCGATCAGGCTCCCGACGGCTGCGCCTCCGGAACGGACGCCCCCGCCTCCTGCGTCCGGGGCGGCCGGAAGAAGACGGCAAGCGCCACCGCCGCCCCCAGGGCGATCAGCGTGGGCATGATGAACATCGAACGCCAGTCGGTGACCCCGTTCTTCGTGAAGACCTCGTCGAAAAGCACCGGGCACAGGAAATTGGCCACCAGCTGCCCGATCCCCAGAATCATCACGTTGAAGAGGCCCTGGGCGCTGGAACGCGCATCCTTGGGGAAGAACGCATCCACGAAGATGTAGACCGTGGCGAAGAAGAACGCGTAGCAGATGCCGTGCAGGACCTGGACCCCGACGACGAGCGCCGGACTCGGCGCGAAGGCGTACACCGCGAAGCGCGCCGCGTGCCCCAGAATCCCGAGCGTCATCGTCGCCCGCCACCCCAGCTTCTTGAGCACCAGGCCGAGCACCGCCATGGTCAGAATCTCCGAGACCTGACTGATGCTCATGACGGGCATGATCCATTTGCCCTCCAGACCCACCACGGGGCTGGCCAGAAACCGGCCCGTCCAGCTGAAGTAGCACGTGTGCACGAACGAATCCACGAACGTGATGATCCAGAGCACCAGTACGAAGGGATGCCGCAGAAGCTTCATGGCCTCCAGCCAGGCGAGCTTCCCGGCCCCCGCCTCCCCGGCCTTCCGCGGCGGCGTGTGGGGAAGCGACAGACTGAAGATCGCCAGGGCGAGCGACGCCGCCCCCGCCACGACGTACGTCCACCGCGTGGCGTCCACGACCTGCTCCGGATTCAGACCCTGGAAGATGAAATAGATCGGCCAGGCGGCCAGGATCCATCCGATCGTGCCCCCCATGCGGACCAGACCGAACTCCTTCTGCGCGTCCTTGAGGCTGGCGAACGCGATGGAGTTCGTGATCGAAATCGTGGGCACGTAGAACAGGCAGTGGACCGTCATCAGGGCGAAGAACGGCCAGAAGCTCCGGGTGAACCCCAGCCCGAGCATCGCCAATCCGCCCACCAGGTGGCTGAAGGCCAGAAACCGCTCCCCGGCGAAGTTGCGGTCCGCGAACTGGTTGCTGAAGAACATGCCCACGATCGCGGCGACCGGGAACGCGTTCAGGATGAGCGACTGCTGGAGCGAGGAAAAGCCCAGGGCCGGAAGATAGCCGAAAATGAGGGGCAGCCACGCCCCCCAGATGAAAAACTCCAGCAGCATCATCACGAACAGCCGGGTCCGCAGAAGGGGCATCCCCCGCCGCGCGCCATCCATCGCAGCACCTCCTGGGCGAACGATCAGCGACATGCCGTCCCCTCCACCCGGCGTCCGGTCACTTCCTTCCCTTGAAGACGTCCTCCGCCGTGTACTCCTCGCGCGCCGGAGCCGGCACGTACTCGTCCAGCCCTTTCGGGGGCCACGACAGCCGCTCTCCCCGCTCCGCCGACATGTAGCAGGCCATCAGAAGCTTCGTCACCTCCAGGCCGTCCTCGAAGGTCTCCATAGGCTTCTGCCCCGTGCGGAAGCACTCCACCATGTGCCGGTTCTCGGCCGTGTAGCCGTACTCGCTTTCCTCCTCCGGCACGACCGGCATGAGCCCCTGCTCGGCCGCCTGCTTTTCGACCAGATCCTCCCCCTCCTTGCCGCGCACCTCGCGGGAGAAGAAGACCTGCAGATGGTTGTTGAGGGAACTGCCCTGCATGAAGTACTCGGGGCCCATGACCTCCATCGAAAGCCGCAACCCCGGCCCCATGAAGCTCCACGAGGTGGTCACTTCCGTCAGGACCGGCCGGCCTTCCTCGTCCTCCCAGGTCACGGTCGCCCGGGCGAAGTCCTCGCTGGGGCGGCGCGTGTAATCGACCCCCATGCGCTCCTTGAGCTTCCGGGCGTAGTCCGGACGGGCCCACTTGAGGGTCGCGATCTCGGCGCTGACGGTGCGGGGTTTGAGGCTGTCGCGCCCCTTGCGGGGATCCGTCAGGAGGAACCGCGCCGCCTCGATCGAGTGGCACATCATGTCGTTGAGCACGCCGCCGCCCTGCTCCTTCCCCTTCCAGAACCACGGCTCGTGCGGACCGCCGTGCTCCTCGGCCGCCCGCGCCAGATACGGCCGGCCCGCCGAAGGCACCCCGCGGCGCCAGAGAATCTCCTTGCCCCGGGCCACCATGGGGGCGTACACCTGGTTCTCGAGGTATCCCGTGTTGAATCCCTTGACCAGCTCCACCACCTTGCGCGCCTCTTTCACGTTGCGCGCCAGCGGCTTCTCGCAGGCGATCCCGAGGAGCTTCCCCTTGCCGGCGTCCACGATCTCCTGGATCACCTCCACGCGGGAAAAGTTCGGGCTGCACACCCAGATCGCGTCGATCCCGGGCGCCTTGACCATCTCGGAAATCGAGGTGTACGCCCTGGCCTCCCCCACCCCGAGGTCGCGCGCCAGCTTGGCGGCCTTCTCGGCCTTGGCCCGCGTCCGACTGCACACCCCCAGAATGTCCGCATGCCGGACGCCCACGAACGACTTGATGTGAAAAGTCCCCACGAACCCGGCGCCGACGACGCCCACCCCGAGCCGCTTCGCCATAAGTCTCCCCTTTCGTTTCCCGCGAGAGCCGGTACCTTACCATCCCCGCCCGGCAAATCAAAGCTTTGAAGCCGCCCCGCCGGGACCGAAACGGGATACCCCGCGCGCCCTCCTTCGGGTACACTCCCCCGCCATGGCGCCCTACCTCTGGATGCTCCTGGCGGCGGCGAGCTTCGCCACCATGAACGCCCTGGGCCGCGCCGCCTCCGAACGCGGCGCGGACTGGCGGCTGGTGGCCCTGGCCCGCGTGGGGCTCATGCTCCTTTTCGCCTTCGTCATCGCGCGGGCCGGACGCGTCCGCCTCGCCTTCCTGCGGCCGCCCGCCCTCTGGATGCGCAGCCTCGCCGGCAGCGCGGCGCTTCTTTCCACCTTCTACTCCGTCACCCACCTGCCCCTTTCGGATGCGGTCACTCTGATGAACACCGTCCCCGTCTGGGTCACCCTCCTCTCCTGGCCTCTCCTCGGCGAGCGCCCCGGACTCAAGGAAGCCGCCGCCGTGGGCGTCAGCATGCTCGGCGTCGTCCTGATCGCCCAGCCCCACTTCCGCGAAGGGAACCTCGCCATCCTCGTGGCTCTGGCCAACGCGGCCTTCACGGCCGTGGCCGTCCTGGGACTGCATCGCCTGGGGGGGATCGACCCTCGCGCGGTCGTCGTCCACTTCTCCGCCGTGGCCACGGCGGTGGGCGGCGCGGTCCTGTCCCTTTCGGGCCTGGAACCGCATCTGCCGGCGCTCCGAAACGCCCAGGCGATGGCGCTCCTCGTGGGCGTGGCCCTCGTGGGAACCGTGGGACAGATCGGGCTCACCCGCGCCTTCGCGCTCGGAGTGCCCGCGCGCGTCTCCGTGGTGGGCCTCACCCAGCTCCTCTTCGCGGTCGGCTACGACGTCTTCCTCTGGCACCGCACGGTGAACGCCTGGGCCGCGGCCGGCATGATCCTTGTGGCCGCCCCCACCGCGTGGCTCCTCCTGCGCCGCGCGCTCCGCCGGAATCGCGCCGGCGGGAATGAAGAAATCGTCAAACGCGACGAACTTTCCGCCGTCCCATAGTAGAGGCGGGATCTGCGGGCTTTCGTCAACCTGAAATCGACGGGAGGGTTCCCATGCGCATCCTCGTCCTGGCGAGCCTTCTGGCGGCCCTTCAGGAACCTCCCAAGCCGCCGCCCGCTCCGCCGACCCCCGCCGCCCCGGCCGCCCCCCAGCCGCCGCCCCCCAAACCGCCCGAGTTCCCCCGCTTCGAGGACGTCGTCCGGGATCTCGAAGTCAAGAAAGGCTATTACACCCTCTACCAGAAAGACAACCGCCTCCTGGCCGAAATCCCCGCCGAGCGGCTCAATAAGCCCTTCCTCCTGGCCACGAGCTTCGCCCGCGGCGACATGAGCGGCTGGATGTGGGAGGAATACCTGGTCCAGTGGATCCGGGTGGACCGGAGGCTTCTGCTGATCGAGCCTGAAGTCCGCCACCGCGCCCGCCCGGACGACCCCCTGGCCTCCTCCGTCCGGCGCAACTACACCGAATCGATCATCGCCTTCGCCGACATCGTCACGGTCACCCCGTCCGGAGCTCCCGTCATCGACCTTTTCATGCTCCTGACCCAGCGTTCCCCTCAGTTCCTTGGACCCGCCTTCACACGCTTGTTTCTCCCGCGCGGCATCGATCCCATGACCGCCAAGCTTCACCAGCTCAAGGTCTTCCCGAGCAATCTGGAAATCGAGGTGGACCTTCCTCCGATGGGACGCGGGCCGATCACCACCGTGCACTACAGCCTCTCGGAGCTTAAGGAAACCGGATACCGCCCGCGGCTGGCCGACGACCGCGTAGGTTATTTCCTCACCTCCGTGAAGGATTACTCCAAGAGCCCCAAGGACGACACCCGTTTCGTCCGCTACATCAACCGCTGGCACATCCAGAAGGCCGATCCGCGCCTGAAACTCTCGCCGCCCAAGGAGCCGATCGTCTTTTACATCGAAAAGACCGTCCCCGTGCAGTACCGCCGGGCCGTCCGCGAAGGCATTCTCGAATGGAACAAGGCCTTCGAGAAAATCGGCATCAGCGAGGCCATCGTCGTGCGCCAGCAGACCGACACGAACGAGTTCGCCGCGCTCGACCCCGAGGATGTCCGGTACAACTTCTTCCGCTGGATCACCAGCGACCGCGCCTTCGCCATGGGCCCCTCGCGCGTGGACCCGCGCACCGGCCAGATCCTCGACGCCGACATCATCTTCGACGACGCCATGATCCGCGCCTACCTCCAGGACCACCGGCTCCTCATCGGGGAAGCCGCCCGGGCGAGACTTTCGCCGCGCCTGCGGGAGTTCCTGGACGCGCGTCCGGAAATCGATCCGCTCCTGGCCGAGCTGCCCGGGGACCGGGAATCCCGCGAATCGATCCTGGCCGCGCTGCGCGAACGGGAAGCGATGGGGATGCTCGACGGCAACGGCCGCAAGGCCTGCTCTCTCGGCCGCGGCCTCCTGCAGCAGATGCATCTGGCCCAGCTGGCCGGTCTGGCCCTCTCGGGAGAGGACGCCCTGGACAAGTGGCCCGAGGAGTTTGTGGATCAGGTGGTCAAGGAAATCGTCATGCACGAAGTCGGCCACACGCTGGGCCTGCGCCACAACTTCAAGGCCTCCAGCTGGCGCTCCCTCGACGAGCTGGCGGGCGACGCCCCGCCGGAGGACACCAGCGGCTCGGTCATGGACTACAACCCCCTCTGGATCCCCGCCGACCCCAAGAAGCCCGCCCGGTACGTCCCCTGCACGATCGGCCCCTACGACTACTGGGCGATCGAGTACGGTTACAAGCCGCTGGCGGCCCCCTCGCCCGAACAGGAAAAGCCCGAGCTCGACAAAATCGCCCGCCGCGGAGCCGAGAAGGGACTCGCCTACGGCACCGACGAAGACCTCTGGTCGAGCGACCCGTTGATCGAACTCTTCGATTTCGGCAGCGATCCGCTGGCCTACAGCGTCGAACGGATGCGTCTGGTTCAGCAGATCCAGGAGAAACTTCTCGACCGCGCCGTGCGCCCCGGCGACTCCTACGCCAAAGCCCGGCGCGCCTTTATGGTGCTGCTTCTCGAGCGCCTGGAGGCGGCCGGTCGCGCCGCCCGCCACGTGGGCGGCCACTCGATCGCGCGCGACCACCGCGGAGATCCCGGCGAGCGGCCTCCCGTGACGCCCCTGACCGGCGACAAGCAGCGCGAGGCGCTGGCGTTCCTGCGCGACCACGTCTTCTCCGACGCCGCCTATCGGTTCTCCCCCGACCTCCTCAACCGCCTGGGGGCGAACCGCTGGCGGGACTGGGGCCAGGAATTCGATTTCGACGTGGAGTTCCCCATCCACGACTACGTCCTCCTGCTCCAGCGCTGGGCGATCCTCGGAGTGCTCAACCCCGAAACCCTCCAGCGGGTGATGGACGCGGAGCTGCGCACGCCCCGCGACCGCGACGCCCTGACGCTTCCGGAGGTCTTCGCCTCTCTCACCCAGGCGGTCTTCACCGAGATTCTCCAGCCGCCCCCGGGAGAGGCGCGCTACTCGGAGCGGCAGCCCTTCCTCTCGAGCTTCCGCCGCAACCTCCAGCGGGAATACGTGGCGCATCTCATCCACATGTCCCTGGAAGCGGAATCGCGCGGCTGGGGATACCCGCGGCAGGCGCGCACGCTCGCCTGGCACGAGCTCAAGCAGATCCACGACCGAATCGACCGCGTGCTTCGGGTCGATCCGCCCCCGGCGTTCGACCGCTACAGCCTCTCCCACCTCGAAGAGGCCCGTCAGAGAATCCGGAGGGCGCTCGAGGCCGCCTTCTCGATCGGCGGCGGGAGCTTCCGATAGGCGCCCGCCACCCGAAGGGATCAGCAGCTCAGAGGGCTGGACGCCCGGCGGCTCAGCGCCCCCGCCCGGCGTAACCCTTCCGCCCGGAGGGGGCGCGAGAAGTGGTAGCCCTGTCCGTACTTCACCCCGAGCCGGCGGACCGCCTCCAGTTCCTCCCGGGTTTCCAGGCATTCCATGATCGCCGGGATCCGAAGCTTCTGAAGCATCCGCGCCGTCGAGCGGACGACCTCCTGCTTGGCCGCGTCGCGTTCGATCCCCCGGCAGAAGTAGCCGGCCAGTTTCACATAATCGGGCTTGAACTCGAGGAGGAAATGCTGATTCGAATGCCCCAGCCCGTAATCGTCCATGGCCACTTGAAAGCCCCGCCGGCGCGCCTCGGCCAGAGCCTCCGCGAAGGCGGGCGCGTTCAGGATCGTCCCCTGTTCCGTCAGCTCCAGAACGATCCCCTCCGGCGCGAACCCCGATCGCTCAACCAGGCGGACGACTTCGTCGGCGAAACGCGGATGCGCCAGGGATCGCGGCTGAACGTTCAGGAAGAGACGGTACCGGCCGCCCAGAAGCCTCGCTTCCGCCAAGGCCGCGCGGATGCACAGGAGGTCGGTCTCGTAAAGCCGCTCCTTGCGCAGCGCGTAATCGAAGAGGATCTCCGGGTTCCGCAACACCGACTCCTCCGGACCGCGCGCCAGGGCCTCGAACCCGAGAACCGGAAAAGGAGGAGTTCCCCGGGAAAGGTCCACGATCGGCTGAAGCACCGCGTGAACGTCCCCGGCGGCCAGAAAATCATCCAGCGGCTCAAGCGCCTCCACCACCCCGGCCGAGGACGCCCCGGCGCCCGGAGCGCCCTCCAGAATCCTCAACGCCAGCCGTTTCGGATCGACGGGCTTGTCGAACACCTCCGCTCCCAGCGAAGCCAGCAGCCGGCGCACCCCCGGCGTGACGTGACCGCTCAGAACGAAAAGTCTCGTCCGGGGAAAGCAGGCCGCCACGTGCCGCACGAGACGCGTTCCGTCCAGCCCCCCCAGCTCGGACAGGCAGAGATCGGTCACCACGACGTCCGGCCGGACATGCTCGACCACCGCCTCGGCCGCCTCCAGCTCCCGGCAGGTCACGACATCGAGACCGTAGCCCTTCAGATGCTCGGAGAGCAGAAGAAGCGTCGTCGGATCGTCATCCAGAAGCAGAACCCGGCGGTGCGATGGATCATGGTCTTTCACGATTTCCCTCCTTATGACTCCCGGAGGACTCGACGAACGCCGGTCGAATCTCCCGCTCGCACCGTCTTCTGGAGCATACCGCATGCCAAACGACAGGACGGTTTCCCGCGGGGGAAACCTACAGAACTGTCGGTTTATCCGACGTGGGTGAAGGGCGTGCCGCCCGCCGGCGCCCCTTGAGGGTTTTCCGAGATGAGACGCGCGTAGTACCGCTCCTGCCGCTCCGTCGCCCGCGCATAGCGGGCGTGCCGCGCCGGATCGGGCTCGAAACGCCGGCCCGTCCGCGCCGGAAGATCCTCCAGCCGCCCGACCTTCCCCAGCGCCTCCAGCGCCAGGAGCGCCGCCCCGCGGCAGGACGCTTCCGGCTCCTCCGAAGCCGCGACCGGAACCCCCAGAGCGTCCGCCAGAATCTGCATCCAGGCCGAAGACCGCAGGAGCGCCCCTCCCGAAGCCACGGCCTCCCGCACCCCTTCGAGCCGCCGAAGGATCAGGCGGAAGCGGCAGGCCACCGCCTCCATCGCCGCCCGCAGAATCTCGACCGGCCGCGTCGCCATCCGGAGCCCCACGATCGCCCCCCGCGCATCCGCCGCCCATCCCGGGCTGCGCTCGCCGGCCAGAAGCGGCAGAAACGTCAGGCCGTGAGCGTCCGGCTCCATTCCGGCGACCTCCCTTTCCGCCTCCTCCGGCAGCCGAAACGTCCGCCGCGCCCACTCGATCAGATTGCCCCCGTCGTTGAGCGCTCCGCCGACGACCCCACGGCGCCGGTCCACTCGATAGGCGAAAAGCCCCGGTAGCGCCCCCAAGCGCTCGGCCGGCACGACGACACGGAGCGCCCCCGAGGTGCCGACCATGACCCCCGCGCGTTCGGGCGTCACGGCGCCGGCGCCGAGGTTGTTGCAGGCGCCGTCCCCGACCGGCGGAAACCACGGAAGGTCCCGCAACGCCGGCCACCGCCGGGCCCCCTCGGGCCGCAGGCCGCGGAACGCGTCCCCCACGTCTCCGAGCGGCGAGAGCTGCTCCTGCCGGACGCCGGCGGCCCTCAGGATTTCCTCGTCGTAGAGACAGGATCGGACATCGAGAAGGCCGGTGGCGGAAGCCATGGACACGGTCGCCCGAAACCGCCCGAACCAGCGGGCGTACAGAAATTCGCCGAACGATACCCAGCGGGCCGCTCGGGCGAAGACGTCGGGCTGCGTCCGGGCGATCCAGCGAAGCTTGGCCGGATGATAGCACGGATGGAGAAAACATCCCGTCCGTTCGTGGTAGGCCGCCTCGTCGAGGGACGCCCGCAGGGAGCGCGCCTCCGCCGCGCTGCGCAGGTCCGCCCAGGTGTAAAGCGGAGTCACGGGCTCCCCCGCCGCATCCACGCCCATCAGGCTGTGCCAGAAGGTGCAACAGGCCACGGCCGCCGGAGAAAAGCGTTCCGCCCGGACGGCCGCCTCGTCCAGAAGATCCTCCACCGCCGCCGTCAATTCCGCGGGATCGAAGTCCCCCCCTCCGTCGGCGGTCGCGCGGGGACGGTAGGACCGGCGCGTTTCGAAGTCCGGCACGGCGCGCCCCGCGCCGTCGAAAAGAAGGGCCCGGGCGGAGGAAGTCCCTACGTCGAGCGTCAGCACGAAGGGCGCTTCAGGCGCGGGCGGCGTCATAGACCACCTGTCCCCGCGCCAGCGTCCACCGGACCTCCAGCCGCGGCTCGGTCGAAACAAGCACGATGTCCGCGTCTTTCCCCGGATCCAGCGCGCCCTTGCGGTCGGCCACTCCGGCCAGAACCGCCGGGATCAGGCTCGCGCGGCGGACCGCCTGCTCCAGCGACAGGCCCAGCGCCTCCACGGCGTTTCGGACCAGATCGATCATCCGCGCGGTCGAGCTGGCGAAGCCGGTGTTGGAGAGATTCCTCGCGACGCCGCCCTCGACGACGGCGGGCGTCCCCCGCGCCGAACCGAACGTGTACGTTCCGTCGGGCATTCCGGCGCCCCGCATGGCGTCGGTCACGAAGCATACCGCGCGCTCGGCCTTCGCCTTCATCGCCAGAAGCAGGAGCTCCCGCGGCACGTGCTTGAGGTCCGCGATGAGCTCCGTCCCCAGCCGGTCGTCCAGAAGCGCGGCCTCGAGCATCCCCGGAACGCGGAAGGGGCCCTGCTTGACGATCGTGGACATCGCCGAATAGAGGTGCGTGATCATCGACATCCCGGCGTCCAGGGCGCGCAGCGTCTCCTCGAGCGTCGCGTTGCTGTGGCCCCCCGAAGGAACGATCCCGCGGCGGGACGCCTCCCGGATGAATTCGAGGACGCCGGGAACCTCCGGGGCGAGCGTGATCCGCCGGATGACGGCCGCGCGGTCCAGGTAGGCGCGGTTCTCCTCCGGCGAGGGCGGCCGAACGAACCCCGGATCGTGGCAGCCGCTCTTGCCGGGAGCCATGTAGGGACCTTCCACGTGAACGCCGAGGATCTCGACCCCGCCGATCCTCTGCTCCCGGCAGCGCGCGGCCATGTCGATCGCGGCCAGGATCGCCTCCGGCGACTCCGTGGCGGTCGTGGGCAGGTAGGCGGTGGTGCCCCCGGAGGCGTGGAACCGACCGATCGTGTCGAAGGCCTCCTCCGTGGCGTCCATGAAATCGGCTCCGCGGCCGCCGTGAACGTGCAGATCGATGAAGCCCGGACAGGCCGTCAGGCCCGCGCCGTCGAGACGCCGGGCGCCGGGGGGCACGGGCCCGCCCGACGGGGTCACCGCCGCCAGGCGCTCCCCGGCGACGTGGAGATCCCACGTCCCCGGCCGCCCCGGCAACCGAACGGACGTCAGGACGAGGGACACCGGCGCCATGGAAGAGGCGGTCAGCGGGCGGCCTCCGGGTACAGCATGCGGAGGGCGGTCTGATAGTTCATGGTACGGCTGATGATGTCTTCGAGACGTCCGGCGGCTTCGGCACGGTAGCGCGCCGGCTCGGAAAGCCAGAGCTGGGCGCGCTCGCGTCCGCGGCCGGAGGCCACGATGAAGCCCAGCGCCATCTCCATCGTCTCGCGCCCGAAGCTGCCCACCGGAAGGGTGGCCAGGTAAGCGCGCAGTTCGCGCACGAATTTGCCCAGCTGGGCGCGAATCTTCAGGAGCTTCTCGAAAAGCTCCAGCGCCCCATCCACGAAGGCCTGCTGTTCCCCCTTCCTCTTGAGATGCAAAAGCCGCTCCACGGCGTTGCGGGTCGCCTCCGCGTCGAGCATGACCAGGCAGAAGACCTCCCACACCTCGATCTCCTGGTGCGTCTCGGCGAAAATCTGCCGGCACTGGTCCACGCGACGCACGTCGTTGAGGATTTCCGGGTTCACGCCCCGCGGAAGGATAATCGACACCGTCTCCGACGAAGAGGCCGGGGCGGCGGCGGGCTCGGGCGCGGGAGGCGGCGACACGGGAGCTTCGACGCGGTTCGGCGCCGGAGCGGGAGCCGCGGGCGCCGGGACCGGCGCCGGAGCGGCCGCCGGGGCCGGAGGGGGAGCGGGCGGAGCCGCCGCTGGCACCGGGGCGGACTCGACCGCCGCGGGCGCCCCGTCGGCGGACGGAAGCAGCGGCCCCTCGAGCGGCTTTTCGAGGCGCTGGAAGCGCGGGCTGAGCTGCGGCCGGTTCTCCCGGTCGAGGGGGCTCGAAGGCGGCGGCGGAGAGGGCCGCCATTCCCGCAGCGCCTTCTGGTACGTCTCGACGATCCCGGCGATCACCTTGACTTTCGCGGTCGCGTCGGCCGCCTGGCCCGCCGGATCGGCGATCCAGCGCGCCACCGCCTCGCGGCCCTTCTGGGAAATCGTGATGAAGGCGATCGCCAGCTCAAGCAGCTCGGAGTCCCTGGGCGCCGTCGGAAGTCCCGCCAGAAACGTCCGCAGCGAGCGAATCATCCCGCCCTGCTTTTCCCGGATGCCGTCGAGCCTTTGGAGAATGGTCCGGGCGATCCCCGCGGCCCGGTACGCCTCCCGCAGGCCTTCGTAGCGGTAGATCTCCCCGCGCACCATGGCCCGCTCGACCCGCACGAGCTGCACCATCTCCCAAAGTTCCGTGGGCCGCTGGAGGATCCGGCAGAGCTTCAGGCCGTCGATGGAAATGTACAGGTCTTCGAAGATGTCGGGGTCGATTCCCGCGGGGAGTTCGGACATAGTCCAAGTGTATCTTGACGCCCCGCGGGCGGTTGTCAAGATCCGGCAACGGGTCGATTCCCCCGCCGTAAGGCGCAGGAGCGGCTTCCGGCCTTTGAATCCCCCCTGGCCCTTGCCGATGGGGTAATATTGGAAGGGGGTTTGGCGGGCGGAAGGAATGCTTCGGCACAAGCGCATCCTCATCGCGGTCCGGCTGCTTTTTCTCATCCTCATCGGCGCCCTGGCGATCCCGCCCTTCGTCCAGGGCACCCTCTCGCCGATCCTGCCGACGATTCTGGCGGCGTATCTGGTGACCAACCTCGCCCTCCTGGCGGAGCGCGGGCATCGCCTCGCCTCCCAGCGCGTCCAGGCGTGCATGGTCCTTTTTGACATCTCGGTGCTCGTCATCGCGCTGGCGAGCCTCGAGCAGCATCGCCAGGAGCTTTTCCTGGCCATGTTCCTCGTGGTCCTTCTGGCCTCGGCGGGGCAGCGCCTGTCGGTTTCGATCGGCGGGTTCGTGGCGGTGGCCGCCTTCTACGTGGGCTTTTCCGGACGCGGATCCGAGGCGGATGCGGATCGGATCGTGACGCTCCTGACGGGCCTGCCCGTCCTGTTCGTCGTGGCCATCTACGTGGGGTATGTCTCGGAGGCCGTCGCCCGCGAGCGGCAGCGGCGGCTGGAGGCGGAGGACCGGCTGCGCAAGGAGCTCCAGGGGATGCGCCGCATCCAGTCGCTCGCGGCCAGCCCCGTCCTGGAGCCGGACCCGAAATGCGTCCTGGCCGCCGCGGCGGAGGCGGCGCGCTCCCTCCTGGGGAACCCCGAAGCGGCCGTGCTCTGGACCGGACCGGGAGACGCCGGCTTCCGGATCGCTCCCGCGCCCGGCTTATGCCCGGAGCGCGGCCGCCGGTGGAGCGCTACGCCGCCGGAGACCTCCCCCGTCCGCGAAGCCCTCGAGAAGGACGGCGTCGTCCGGCTGGCGCCGCCCGACCGCAGCCCCTGGCTTGAGCCGGGGCTCTCGGAGATCCTTCTGGCTCCCTTCGCCGACCGGGTCGGTCACCTGCAGGGAGCGCTCGTCGTCGCCTGGGTGGAGCCGCACGAACATCTGCGGGCCGAGGAGGAGGCCGCCGCCGCCTTGGTCGAGCAGGCCCGGCTCTGCCTGGAAAACGCCGCCCTCTTCAGGCTTCTCAGTCAAACGCGCGACGTCTGGCAGGCCGCTTTCCAGTCGGTGCCCGCGCCGGTGGTGATCCTTGACGGCGCATGGCGCATCCTTCAGGCCAACCCCGCCTTTCTGACCATCGCGGGCCGGGACGTGGCGGACCTCGTCGGCCGCCCGTTCGCCGACGTTCTGGAGGGCGCCTGCCACGCGGACGGAACCCCGTGGCGCGACGACGACGGCGGCGCCTCGGGCCGCTCCGTGCGGCTGACCATTCCGCGCCTCAACGGGCGCTTCGACGTGACGCGCGGGCCTTACCTGGGCGCGGCGGGCGACGGCCCGGGAACGGTCTGGGTTCTGCGCCCCCTCCCGGCGGACGTCGCGACCCGTTGATCACAGATCTTCCTCCACCGTCATCGAGAGGACTTCCTTGACGTCGGTCAGCCCCTGCAGGACCTTCCGCAGTCCGTCCTGCCGCAGCGTGGCCATTCCCTTCCCGCGCGCGGCCTCGGCGATCTCATCCGCCCGGGCGCGCTTCTGCACGAGCCTCCGCACCTCCGGCGAAACCGCCAGAAGCTCGTGAATGCCGACGCGCCCCTTGTAGCCGGTCTTGAAGCACGCGTCGCATCCTTTGCCCCGCGCCAGGACGGTCTTGCGGCGGTCCAGGCGCAGCGCGTCGAACCGGGCCTCGTCCCCGTAGAGGCTCCGGATCTGGTCCCACTCGTCCGCCGAAGGGGCGTAGCGCTCCGCGCAGCCGTCGCAGATCCGGCGCACAAGCCGCTGAGCCAGGACCCCCAGAAGGCTGTTGCCGAAGGTGAAGGGGTCGAGCCCCATTTCCAGCAGCCGCGTCACCGTCTCGGGAGCGCTGTTCGTGTGCAGGGTCGAAAGGACCAGGTGCCCTGTCAGGGACGCCTCGATCGCGGCGTCCGCCGTTTCGCGGTCCCGGATCTCCCCGATCATGATGACGTCCGGGTCGCACCGCAGGAACGCCCGCAGCGCGCGGTCGAACGTCAGCCCGATCTGGGGGTGCACCTGCACCTGCCGGACCCCCTCCTGCGTGATCTCGATCGGATCCTCGGCGGTCCAGACCTTCACGGACGGCCCCTTGACGTGAGCGAGCGCGGCATGGAGAGTCGTCGTCTTCCCCGACCCCGTCGGACCCACGCACAGAACGATGCCGTGCGGCTGTTCGATGAGCTTCTGGAACCGGTCGCGCACCTCCTCCGTCATGCCGAGCTGGTCGAGCTTGAACACCTGATACTCCGGCAGGAGCCGCAGCACCACGTCCTCATATCCGCCGTGCGTGGGCATGATGGCGACGCGCAGGTCGGTCTTGCGTCCCTGGCGGTCCTTCAGGCGGATCTTGCCGTCCTGCGGCAGCCGGTGCTCGGCGATGTTGAGCTGGCTCATGATCTTCAGGCGCGAGACGACCGGGCGGGCGCACGCCTCCTTGAGGACGCGGTAATCGTGGAGCACGCCGTCCACACGGAAGCGGACGGTCAGCCCGCCCGTCGGCGTGGTCTCCAGATGGATGTCCGAAGCGCCCCGGTCCACCGCCGCCTGGATGATCTCGTTGACGAGACGCACGGTGCGGGAATCGTTGGCGGCGACCTCGGGCTCGAGCGAATAGCCGACCTCGTCGCCGGCCACCGGCTCCCACTCCGCCTCCCCGGCGGCGGGTTCCTCCGCCGCCGGCGGGGCCGCCTCCGCGAGAAACCGGTCGAGCGCGTCCAGGATGTCCTCGCGCACCGCCACGGCGAGCGCCAGCTTTTCCGCCCCCAGGCGCCGGCTGAGATCGTCCACAAGCGTCAGGTTCCGCGGGTTGACCACGACCACCTCGACCGCCGCGCCCTTCCAGCCCACCGGAAGCACCGCGTGGGTCCGCAGAAAGTCCGGCGAGAAACGCCCCAGAAGCTCGCCGGACACCGCCAGTTCCGCCGGCGCCGCGACGAAAGGACACTCGAAGTGCTCCGAAAGGCTCCGCCCCAGGGCCGCCTTGTCGATCCCGCACCGCTCGACCAGGATCCGTTCCACCGAAAGCCCCGACCGGACCGCCTCGTCCCGCGCCTGCTTGAGCGTTTCCCGCGTCAGGAGCCCGGCCTGCAGAAGGTAGTCGTAAGGCGTGGCCCGGGCCGTCCCCTCGACGAGCTGCTGAAGCCGGCGGCCCAGGTGGAGGCAGAGATCGTGAAACACCTTCAGCCGCTCGTCGTCGAGCGCGACATCCGGCGTCCCGTGGGTGAGTTCCGCTACGCCCAGGACCTCGCCCCCCGCCAGAAGCGGCGCGGCCGCCACGTAGCGGCGCACGCCCGCCGGATCCCGCTTCCAGGCGAAGGACTTCTTGTGAGTCATCGCCGCGTAGCCGGCCGCGCTGGAGGGATCCGCCGGCAGGCGGAATTCCCGCAGGCGGCGCCCCTGGAGCGCCCGCGCGTAAAGCTCCCCCGTCAGCGGGTCGCGCCGGTAAACCCGCACCTGGGCGGCGCCCAGAAGCGCGGCGATCTCGGCGGCCACCCGCGACGAAAGGTCTTCGAGACCGGCGGACTTCAGGGACGCGGCGATGCGCCGGCGCCCCGCGTCCAGCTGAGAATTGGTGATCCCGAGGCCCGACTTCGACCCCATATCCCCTCCTTGGCGCCCCCCGCCGCGGCGGACGGCGCCCGGCTCGACGGATCCCCTGGAAAGAGTGTATCCCAAGGAACGGCCGGCCGGGGGGGAAGGCGGCGATCGGGATCAGCGCGTCTGCTGAATCTTGATCGTGGCGCGGACCTGCCCCTGCGAGGCCGCGAAGTGAAGCGCGCAGGTCCGGTTGTCCTTCCGGAGCGTCCCGACGGCCTTGTTCTCGTCGATTTCGTCGCTCGCGCTGACCCACCCCAGCTCGCGCATCGCGGAAACATACTGCCGATAGACGGTCTTGAGGTCCCCCGGCCCCGCGTACTCGAGGGTGCCCCCCTGGAGCAGGCCGCCCGACTTCTGAATCCCCGTCGCCAGCTTGAGCTCGAACCCCGGCACCTCCATGACATCGGTGTCCGGGTACACCCCCGCGGAACCCGCACAACCCGCCAGAACGCCCCAAACCACCGGCAGCAAACGCTTCATGGTCCTCCCTTCGGGACGGAATCGGCGGCCGCCGTCCCGGAAGAAGCATACCATTTGCCCTTCCGGCGGCCATCCCCCCGTCGTATTATAGGGGGACTTTCGATACTTCAAAGAGGAGGGCTGAAATGATTCGACGCGTCGTGGCGCTGGCGGCCGCTCTGTCGGCGGCGGCCGTCCCCGCCTCCGCCCAAGAGCGCGGCATGATCGGCAAGCCGATCAAGGAATTCAAGCTTCGGGACGCCACCAAGGACGGGGACGCCTGGATCAGCTTGGCGGACTTCAAAGGCAAGAGCCCGGTCGTTCTCGTCTGGATCAGCGAGAAGTGCGACGTCACCTGGAAGTACGAAAAGCGCACGGGCGCCCTCCGGGAGGAATTCGGCCCCAAGGGCGTGCAGTTCCTCGCCGTCTGGAGCAGCGCCGCGGACACCCGCGAAGGGATCCGCAAATACGTCGAGTCCAAGAACTACGGCATGCCGGTGCTCGACGACGAGAACGGCGAGCTGGCCCGCTACTTCGGAGCGGTCGTGACGCCGACCTACGCGGTCATCGACAAAGAGGGCGTTCTGCGCTACGTCGGCGCCATGGACGACCTGCAGTGCGGCCCGAACTACCGCGCCGACGAGAGTCAGGTCAAGGAGCGGTACGTCCATTCGGTCCTCACCGCGCTCCTCGAAGGCAAGGAAGTGACCGTCGCCCCGAGAAAGGGCTTCGGGTGAGGGTTCAAGGTTCGCGGGGCTCGTTGAGCCCGACGCCATGATCATCGCCGCACCGGGGGCGGCCGGCCCGCCCCCGGTGCGGATCCTTCGGATGAGATCCCTGACCTTCCTTCTGGCCGCGATCTCCTGGACCTCGGGGGTCGCCCCTCAGGAACCCCCGCCCCCTCGATCCCCCCGCGATGTCGTTCTCTCCCCGGACGGGCGCTGGGCCCTCACCGCCAACTCGGGCTCGGATACGGCGTCCCTCGTGGACCTCGAGCGAGGAACCGTCGCCGCCGAAGTCTCCGTGGGCCGCCGGCCCTTCGCCCTGGCCTGGAGAGGATCGACGGCCGTGGTGTCCAACCTTCTGGACGATTCAATCACGATCCTCGAAGCGGATCCGCCGCGCCTCGCCGTCCGAACCGCGATCCGCGTCGGCGACGAGCCGCGCGGCGTCGCCCTGTCGGCCGACGGCCGCCGGGCCTTCGTCGCCCTGGCGGGCGAGGACGCGGTCGCCGTCGTCGATCCGGCGACCGGGCGGGTGACGGCGCGCCTTCCCGTCGGGGACGAACCCTGGCACCTTGCCCTCACCCCGGACGGTTCGCGCCTGGTCGTCGGCGAGACCCTCTCGCGCTCCGTCCGCGTTCTCGAAGTTTCCGAAGGACGTACGCTCTACACGGTGGACCTGCGCGGGCCCAACGTCCGGCAGATCGCCGTCTCTCCGGACGGCGCGTGGGCTTACGTCCCGAATGTCGCCGAGCGCGGCTCCCCGGTCACCCGGCAGAACATCGACCGCGGCTGGGTCATCGCCGCCCGTCTGAGCCGCGTGCCCCTTCGGAGCGAGGGCCCCCGCGCGGCCATCGCCCTGGACCCGCGCGGGCAAGCGGTCGGCGACGTCGAGGGGCTGGCCGTGGGGCCCGACGGCGAGTCGCTCGCCCTGGCGGCCGGCGGCACGCACGAGGTCCTGCTGCTCCGCCTGCCGCTGCCCTTCGTCTCCTTCGGCGGCCCCGGGGACCACATCGAGCCCGAGCTGCTCAGGGATTCCCGGAGATTCCGGCGCGTGGCCGTGGGCGGCCGCCCCGTCGCCTGCGCCTTCACGCCCGACGGCGCTTCCGTGATCGTGGCCGACTTCCTGGCCGACGCGCTCCACGTGCTCGACTTCGAAGCCGGAAAGGTCCGGCGCACGATCCGCCTGGGCGGTCCGGCGGAACCGTCTCTCGCCCGCCGCGGCGAGGCCGTCTTTTACGACGCGGGACGCTCGTTCCATCAGTGGTTCTCCTGCCACACCTGCCACACGGACGGGCACACGAACGGATCGAGCTACGACACGCTCAACGACGGAAACTACGGGCGGGCCAAGAAGACGCTCAGCCTGCGGGGCGCGGCGCGCACGGGACCCTGGACGTGGCACGGCTGGCAGCCCGAATTGCGCGCCGCTCTGGCGCATTCGATGAAAACCACGATGCAGGGCCCCGAACCCTCCGCGGAAGACCTCGACGCTCTCGAAGCGTTCATCCGGACGCTCGATTTCCCCCCGCCGGCGGCCCCGCGGAACGAGGCGGCCCGCCGCGGCGAAGCGCTCTTCCGCGACCGCGCCTGCGACACCTGTCATGCGCCGCCGGACTATACCTCGCCCGAGACGTATCTCGTGGGTCTCGAAGAAGCCCGCGACGCCTACAAGGGATTCAATCCGCCTCCCCTGCGCGGGGTCGGCACACGCGGCCCGTATCTGCACGACGGCCGGGCGAGAACGCTTGAGGAAGTCCTCCAGAGGCATCACCGCCCCTCGCGCCTGACGGGGAAACCCGACTTCGCTCCCGAGGAGCTGAAGGATCTCCTGGCCTTCCTGAATTCGCTCTAAGAAAAGCGAATCCTCAGGGCTCGCGGTACTCGATCGAGAGAATCCGGAAACCTTCGGCCGTGGCGTTGAACTGAAGCCGGCCGCGCCGGGGCCGCCGGCCGTGCTGTTCCACCGGAACCGGCGAGCCGTCCAGACGGGCGGTCACCTCATCCCCCCGCAAAGCGACCCGCAGTTCCCGCGTTCCCCCCGCCAGAGCGGCGGCGGCCGCCGATTGCCAATCCACTCCGTACAAGCCCTCGCTCCCCTGGCGAAAGGCGAACCACACCCGGCGCGCCCCCCGCGTCTCGAATCGAATGCGGAATTCGACGTCCTCGAAATCGTCCTTCGACTGGGCGGCGTTGTCCACCCCCGGCTTCAGGCATATCGCCCCGTCGACCACTTCCCAGGCGTCCCGAGACCCCGAGGACATCCAGTTCAGGGTTCTTCCATCGAAGAGGGGCCTCCAGGGACGCTCGGGGCGGATCTCGGCGAGCCTCCGTTCCAGAGCCGAGGTCCATTCCGCCAGCCCCCAGCCCGCCACCCGGGCCCGCAGCTCGTCCTCCGTGCGGCGATCCCCCTGGCGGCGCGCCTGCGCCGCATCCTCGCCGACCTTGCGAAAGAGCGTCTCGATGCGGGCCCGCTCCTCGCGGAGGCGCGCCTCGAGAAGGGCCTGCCACTCGCGACTTGGGCGCCGCGCGCGGGCCCCCTCGTAAATCGCCAGCGCCGCGGCGAAACGCTCCCGCTCGCGAAGCGGACGCGCCTCCTCGTCCAGCGCCGCCAGCTCGCGCAGGAGATCCTGCTCCCGGCGAGCCACGAGCGCCTTGTGCGCCTCCTCGGCCTCCGGATGGAGCGCCGTCCCCTGGGATACCCGGGCCGCCTCGGCGTAGGCCGCGATCTTGGCGTCGAGGTCCTCGGCGGGAATCCGCCGCGCGCGCTCCAGAGCGGCGCGGGCCTCGCGTTCCCGCGGGTCCGGCGCCGGCGGCCGGGCCGGAGGAGACGCCTCGGCCCGGGTTTGGGGTGTCCGGGCGGACGTATTCCCCGAAGGCCAGGCCGCCCAGGCCACGAACGCCGCGGCCGCGGCGGCTGCGACGGCGATCCCGACGGCTCTGCCCGACCTCAGGCGGCCGTGGGGGTTCGACCGGACCGGCGCAGCCACCGTGCGGATCCGCGCCGTGGATCGGGGGCGGGAGGGAAGCGCGCGCAGCGAGGAAGAGGAGCCGGTTCCCGGACCGCGAACCGGTGACCCGGTGCGGTGGGCCGCCAGGATCTGCGCGAATTCCTGCCGCTCGTCGGGCGTCAAAGCGGAAAGGACGCCCGGCAGACAATCGACGCAGGCCACCCGGTTTCCCAGCCGAGTCGCCCGTCCCTTGTCGAAGTCCCCGGTCGCCAGCCGCACCTGACAGCGGCAGCAGTAGACGATTTCCTGCCCCATCCGTCGCTCAAAGAGAATTGTACCCCGCCGCCCCCCCATGCGTTACACTTCGGAGAAACGCCGCGTTTTCGGAGAAAAACCCATGGTCTGTCTTCTGGCGCTGTCCTGGACGCTCGCTCAGGAGGGCTACGACTACGCGGAGGCCATGCGCAAGGTCGCCGCGCGGTTCTCCGGCCGCCCGGGGGTGGTCCTCCACCTCGGCGATTCGATCACGTATTCCAGCGCCTATTCCGCCTGGGCCCGCGGCGGGCGCGGCAAGACCGCGGACGATGAGGCGGTCCTGCGCTGGATGCACACCGGGCGCCGGGACGACGCCGACGGCTGGTGGCTGTGTTCCGTGGACCGGCCGGGCAACCGGTCCGAGACCGCCGCCAGCGGCGTCCGAAGCGACGAATTCCTGGCCGGGGGCAAGGGAGGACTTCCGCCGCTCCGGGAGATCCTCGACAAATACCGCCCGCAGGCGGCCGTCGTCATGCTGGGGACCAACGACGCTTCCGCGGGCCGCGAGGTGGCGGCCTACCGCGCGGACATGGAGCGGATCGTCCGCCTCATCCTCGAGCGCCACGCCGTCCCGATCCTTTCCACGATCCCTCCCCATCCGCACCGCGGGGATCTGGCCCGGCGCTACAACGAGGCGCTTCGCGAGCTCGCCCGGGCGCATCGCCTTCCGCTCATCGACTACGAGCGCGAAATCCTGCGGCGCCGGCCGAACGACTGGAACGGGACGCTCCTGGCCAAGGACGACGTCCACCCCACCGCCGATTCCGGTGACGCGACCCCCTCGAGCGAACCGACCGAGGAGAACCTCCGCCGATCCGGGTACCTCCTCCGCGGGTGGCTCTCGGTGCGGAAGATCGCGGAAGTGAAGTCGCGCGTGTTCGACCGGCTCGAGAAGCGGTAAGGCGGAGAATCAGCGGATCTTGAGGCAGACGAGGGTCACGTCGTCGCCGGCGGGCCGGCCGGCCAGGAATCCGTCCAGGGCGGCCGTCACGCAGGAGAGAATCGCCGAGGCCGGCGCCTCCGCCGGAGCTTCGAGGAGCGCCTGCTTGAGGCGCTCCATGCCGAACTGGCCCGCCTCGGGGCCCGCCTCGATCACGCCGTCCGTGTAAAGAAGCAGCACGTCCCCGGGCGCCAGGTCCACCTCCCGCTCCTCGAGCGCCGCGGAGAAGCGCGGTCCGGGATCGACGCCGAAGGGCAACCCCGGGGCTTCGAGCTCCTCGCAGTCGCCCGAGGCGCGCCGCAGCAGCGGCCGCGGGTGGCCCGCGCGCACGTAGGTCATGCGCCGCGTGGCGCGGTCGATCACGGCCACGACGCCGGTCACGAACGCGGAGCGCCGCAGCTCCGTGAAAAGGTCCCGGTTGGCCGTCGCCACGAGGTCCCGCAGGGCGCCGGGGGATCCGGTCCGGATCCGAAGCGCCATCTTCGCCATGCCCATGGTGATGGCCGTTTCCACGCCGTGGCCGCTCACGTCGCCGATGACGGCGCCGAAGCGGTCCCCCTCGAGCGCGTAGAAATCCAGGAAATCGCCGCTGACGGACTGGAGCGGGCGGTAGACGACGGCGATGTCGGCCACGGCGTCCGGCGCCGGATCTACGGGAAGAAGGTGAAGCTGCTTGCGCTTGGCCTCCTCGACGCTGCGCTCCAGCGCCTGCATGGAATCCACGCGGTCCTGGAGGGCCTCCATCTCGCGCGACATCCGCCACCGGCGCTCCAGCTCGGCGGAGGCCTTGCGCTTGTTGATCTCGAGAAGGAAGGCGTCCAGGACGCTCGCCGGCAGAGGAACGCGCCGCCCCGCCCGCCAGGCGGCGCATTCCTCGACAAGATGGACCCGGATGCCCCGCAGCGCGCCGAGCCCCGGCCGCGCGAAGTTCCAGATCCGCACCGCGTCCACTCCCGTTCCGCACAGCGGGCACAGCCAGCACGCCTCCTGGTCGATGCGCCTCCAGAGGGGATTCACCTCCAGGCGCGAAGCCAGGTCGTCCAGCGCCGCCCGCTCCCGAAGCACGGCGTCGGCGACGGACTTGGCCCCCTCGAGAGCCCCCGGGCTGCTCAGCGAGGGAAGCAGGCTCCCGGCGCCGAGCCGTTCGGCGATCTCCGCCGCGCGGCCGGAAGGGTCCACCAGCGCCGCCTGGCGCTTGCGGCGGACCGCCTGGCGGGCGAAGCGGATGACTTCCTCGACGAAGGCGCCGTCCACGCCCTCCAGGCCCCGGAGGTCCAGGACCACCGACTGGCGCGCCTCTCGAAGCCCGCGGCGCAGCCATTCGACGACGGCAGGGGAGCACTTGCCCGAGAAACGGAAGAGGATCGCCGGGCCGCAGGGTTCCTGGGCGACGCTGGCGTCTTCCAGGCCGTAAACCACCTTGGGCGGAGCGGAAGGAGCCGTCATCTCCGCCATAAGAGTACCACGCGCGCCCGGACCGGGAAACGTTTCGCCCCGGGGGGCTTACTTCACCGGCGTGATCCGGATGTTCCGGTACGCCACCGGACCGTGGTCGCCCTGGAACATGAGCGGACCTTCGGGAGCCTCCTTGCCCGTGACGCCCGACGGGGTGGGCCCCTTCATTTCGACGTTCTCGTGAAGCACCTGGCCGTTGAGCTCGACTTTGACGAAGCGCGCGTTGGCGATTTTCTTGCCCGACTCGTCGAACTTGGGGGCGCGGAAGTCGATGACGAACTTCTGCCACTCGCCGGGGGGCTTCGAAGCGTTCACGCGCGGGGGCGCCGCTCCGTAGAGCGCGCCCACGTCCCCCGTGCCGATCTTCTGCTTTCCGTAACTGTCGAGCACCTGGACCTCGTACTCGCCCATGACGTACACGCCCGAGTTGGAGCCCTTGGGGACCATGAACTCCACCTCGATGAGGGCGTCGCCGAATTTCGCCTCCGTGTAGAGATCCACTCCGCCCCCCTGGGCGTTGACGAGTTCCGACCCTTCGGCGACGACGAATTTGCGAGGATCCTGAGGGTCGAGCGAGGCCTTGCCCACCCTCCAATGGCTCTTTTCCGCCGGGCCTTTGAGCTTCCAGCCCGAAAGGTCCTTCCCGTTGAAGGGCTCCACGGCCTGCGGAGCCAGGCATGCGGCGGCAACCGCGCAGGCGGCCAGCGCTCGAATCATGTTTCGCCTCCCCTGAAATCTCCTTCTTATTACGACGCCGAACGCCGCTTCGTTGCGGTCTTCGATATCCGGTAATGGACAGGTGGGCAGATCGTCTACATAATGAACTCACGATGAGCGCCGCCGACCCTTGCCCCGCCTGCGGGGATCCCCTGGTGGGATTCACCCTCGAGGGGGTCGAACTCGACCGGTGCCTGCGCTGCGGAGGAACCTGGCTGGACGGGGGCGAGCTGGAACTCCTGGGGGTTCAGGAGGGGATTGAGCCCGGCCGGCTCACCGAAGCCGCCGCCCGCGGCCGCGAAGGCCGCCCGACCGACCGGCGGTGCGCGCGCTGCCGGGGCCGCCTGCGCGAAGTCCTGATCGAAGGCGTCCCCGTGGACCGATGCCCGGGCGGGGACGGCCTGTGGTTCGACCCGGGGGAGATGGAACGAATCCTGGCGGCGTTTCGGAGCGGCGAAGCGGGGGCCGTGGCCCGGCTGCTCGGGGACTTGACGGCCGCGGAACGGCCGAAGAAGGAGGGATCGGAATGAGCGGAACGGTGATCGGCATCCTCGTGGTTCTCGGCGTGGGGCTGGGGCTTTTCGTCCTTCTGGGTCTCATCTTCGCCGCGATCTATAACAGCCTCGTCCGGCTGCGCAACCAGGTCAAGAACGCCTGGGCGCAGATCGACGTGCAGCTCAAGCGCCGGCACGACCTCATTCCGAACCTGGTGGAGACCGTCCGCGGCTACGCCACGCACGAGAGCCAGACCCTCGAACGCGTGATCGAAGCGCGCCGGCAGGCCGTCGGCGCCTCCAGCGTCGAGGACCGGATCAAGGCGGAGGCGGAGCTCGGCGGCGCGCTCGGGCGCCTGATGCTCGTGGTCGAGCAGTATCCGGACCTCAAGGCCAACCAGAACTTCATGGCCCTCCAGGAGGAGCTGACCTCGACGGAGAACAAGATCGCCTTCGCCCGGCAGTTCTATAACGACGCGGTGATGCACTACAATACGAAGACCGAGGTGTTCCCCACGAACGTCGTGGCGGCGTTTTTCCACTTCGTGCCCGCGACGCCTTTCGAAGCGGGCCAGGAGGAGCGGAAGGCGCCCCAGGTGAAGTTCTAAGAGTCCGGCCTCCCGGCCCGCGCTCCCATGTGGGAAGCGATTCAAGCCAATCGGCGCCGATCCTGGATCCTCGTCTCGCTGATGGGGGTCCTGCTGGTCCTTCTCGGGACCGCGGTCGGTTCCGCCGTGGCGGGTCCGGACGCGGCGGCTTGGGGAGCTCTGGGCGCGGTCGGGCTCTGGGGAGGGCTCTGGGCGGTCGCCGCCCTCCAGGGGGACCGCATCCTTCTGGCCACCGCCGGCGCCCGCAGAATCGAAAAGCGGGATCACCCCCAGCTCTGGAACGTGGTCGAGGAGATGGTGCTGGCTTCCGGCCTCGGGGCCGTGCCCGAAGTCTATATCATCGACGATCCCTCGCCCAACGCCTTCGCGATCGGCCGGAAGCCGGAGCGGAGCGCGGTCGCGGTGACCACGGGGCTCCTGCGCCTCATGAACCGCGACGAGCTTCAGGGCGTCGTAGGGCACGAAGTCGGGCACATCAAGAATCGCGACAGCGCCTTCATGATGCTGGTGGGGGTGATGCTCGGGGCGATCGTGATCCTCGCGGACCTCCTTCTGCGCCTGATGCGCTTCCGGGACGGGCGCCGAAGCCGCGCCGGAGGACAGGTCCAGGCGCTGGTCGTTCTCCTGGCGATCCTGCTTTCGGTCCTGGCGCCGCTTCTGGCGCGGCTCATCTACTTCGCCTGTTCGCGGCGCCGCGAGTACCTGGCGGACGCCTCGAGCGCGCGCTTCACGCGCTACCCCGAAGGGCTGGCCTCGGCGCTCGAAAAGATGGGGGCGTTTTACGGCCGCCGGCAGGGAACGGCGCATCGCGTGCTGGCCCCCCTCTACATCGTGAACCCGATGACGGCGCTCGCCGCGACGGGGCTCCTCTCCACGCATCCCCCCACCGAGGAACGGATCCGGATCCTCCGGAGCATGGGAGGAGGCGCCGGATACGTGGACTACGATGCGGCGTTCCGGAAGATTCTTCGCCGATCGGTCATCGGCGCGCGGACGCTGTCGGCGGAGGGGGCGTCCGTTCCGGTCCGGGCTCCCCAACCGGGCGAGGCCCCCCGGCCGGAAGAAGCCGCCGCTCCCGCCGTCGCGACGCTGGACCTCGTGGGGCGTCTCCGGGGGCTCGTCTTCATGACCTGTCCGTGCGGGGTGGGAATCCAGGTGCCCGCCGGCCTCGGGCGCGACGCGATTCGCTGTCCCCGCTGCGGGCGCGACAACCCCGTGCCGCGGGCCCGGGAGACCGAGTCGATCCCGGAGGCTCCGCTCGAATACCGCCGCGCGGGGGCCGGCTGGGAATCGTTCCAATGCCGCTGCGGCCACGCCGTTCATCTGAGTCCGGCCTTCGCCGCGCCGCTCGTGGCGTGCCCCGCCTGCGGGCGGAAAATCCGCGTGATCCCGGGCGCCGGAAGCTCCTGAACGTCGCCGCGGGACGTATATTGAAATGCATTCTTTGAAAAAGGAGGTTCGACCTTCATCGCAAGGAGGCCGCCATGACTTCGTGGATCGCCGCAGGGTTCGCCGCCGTTCTGTCTCTTCCCCCGACCGCCGAGGATCTCTTCCCGGACAAGAATCTGGAAGCCGCGGTCCGGCAGCAGGTCTTCGAAAAGCGAGGGACGGACAAGCCCCTGACCGAGGAGGACGTCAAGAACCTCTCCACGATCGAGGCCAAGGGAAAGGGAATCCGGGATCTGCGGGGCCTCGAGAAGTGCCGGAGCCTGGCTCTCCTGGACCTTTCGAACAACGAGGTGACGGATCTGTCCCCGCTCAAGGAGCTTAAAAATCTCCAGGCGCTCCACTTGGCGGGCAATCGCGTCCAGGATCTTTCTCCTCTCGCGGGACTGGAACGCCTGCAATATCTGGATCTCCGGGGCAATCAAGTCGCGGATCTCGGCCCCCTGTCGAAGCTGCAGCCGCTCAACACGCTGGACGTCTCCGACAACAAGGTATCGGATCTGGCGCCGCTGGCGGGCCTGACCCGGCTCTGGACGCTGCGGCTGGACGGCAACCAGGTCGCGCGCCTCGATCCGATCCGCGGTCTCAAGGGGCTCTCGACGCTTTCGCTGCGGAACAACGCCGTGTCGGATCTGGCGCCCCTGGCGGAGCTCGCCGAGCTGCGGTACCTCTTTCTCGAGCGCAACAAGGTGACGGATCTTGGGCCGCTCGTGGCGATGGCGAAGAAAGACGCGGAGAAGGAAAAGCGTTTCACGCCCTACTGGAGGGTCTACCTGACGGGCAATCCCCTCTCGCCGGCCGCCCGGTCCGAGCAGCTGGCGCAGCTGCGCGCCTTCGGGGGGCAGGTGGTTTTCGAGGAGAAGTAGGCTCAGGCGGTGCGCCGGTAGCGGGGTCCGGCCTGGAGGCTCTTCTTGAGCGCCTCCATGCGGGCGCCCATGTCCTCCAGGCGGTCGGCGGGGAAGTGTTCGCGGGCCTCCTCGAAGAGCTCGCTCTCTTCCTCGTCCACGTGGTGGATCACGTTCTTGCGCAGTTCGCTCATCCGGTCGTCGAACTCGGCCTCCTCGGGGTCGAGGCCGGCGATCTCCTCGAGGAGGTCCTTGACGTCCTGGTGTTCGCGGAGCGCCTCCGCCACGGGGTGAGGCGCGTCGGGGGGCTGGATGTCGCGCAGCGCGGGATAAAAGACCTGTTCCTCGATCTGCGCGTGGATTTCGAGCTCCTGGCGGAGGCGCTCGAAGAGGGCCTTCTTGAGGTCGGGGGCGTCCCCCGCGGCGTCGTACTCCTCGAAAAGGCGCTCCACGTTCCGATGATCCTGCTCCAGAAGGTCGAGGGCTTTCATGGCGGTCTCCTCGGTCGGGTGGCCGCCGGCGGAGGACACGGAAGCCGCGCGGCGGAGGTCGTCACCCCTGAGGATCCGCGGCCGGGCCGGACGTTACGGAGCGCGCCGAACCTTCCTCTTGACTGGCACGGCGCGCCCGATACACTGGCCGTCGTCTTCTCGCCGGGCCGTTAGCTCAGCTGGCTAGAGCGTCTGCTCGACACGCAGAAGGTCGCAGGTTCAAGTCCTGCACGGCCCACCATCTCTGACTCCGGGACGAAACAACGCCCTGCCCCGTGCAGGGCGCTGTCGTAGTCGAGCGTGTCCGGCGAGAGCGCCACGGGGTGCGCCCAGAGCGAGACCTCGAGCTGGCCCTCGCCCTTCGGGCCGCCGTGCCAGATCACGTAGTCCACGAACCGCGTGATGCCCGCCTTGATCCGCTCCGGCTCGTCGCCGTGCTCCCGGACGAGGGCGTCGAAGAGGGCGAGCGACTTCATGTGGGCGTCGACCGCGATCTCCTGCGACTCTTCCGATTCGAGCTCGGCCTTGAGCCGGGCCTGGGTGTCTTCCATTTCGGCGCGCTCGGCTTCCAGGGATTCGAGCTTGTCCTTGATGGTGCCGAGGGCCGACATGCCGCCGTTGGCCACGACTTCGGCCAGGTGGGCGAGCTGCTGCTTGGTCCTGCCGAGCTGCGTGGAGACGCGCCCGTAGTCCTCCTTGAGCCTCGTGATGGTCAGGGAGACGAGACCGTTCTCCTTCGAGGCGATGGCCTTGACCCGTTCCGGCTTGACGTGCAGTTCTCTCATGAAGGCGAGGACCGCCCGGTCGATCGCCTCCGCGGGGACATAGCGCTTGGGGCAGGCCGTGCCGACCGATTTCTCGGCGCGGTTGCAGCCGTAGTAGTGGTACGCATTGCCGTTCCGCCCCGTCGCGGGCTGCGGGACCATCTTGTGCCCGCACTCGCCGCAGCGGAGGAGCCCTTGGAGGAGGTAGACGTAGTTCCGGGGCTGGGTCTTGCCGCCGTGCTTGCGCTTGTTGTTTCGGTCCATGAGGCGTTGGATCTTCTCGTGGGCCTCCCAGGTGCGGAGGGGCTGCCAGCCGGCGTCGTAGAGCTTGCCTTCGTGCTCCTGCTTGGCCGCGTAGACGGGGTTCCGGAGCATGTGGCAGACGACGGGCTTGGTGTAGGTCACACCGCTTTTCGTCCGGTATCCCAGGCGGGCGAACTCCCGGACGATGACGTCGGTGCTTTCCCGTTCCAGGTAGAGGGCATCCGCCGTCCGGACGTGGGAGGCATAGGGCTCGTCGATCGCGTACGTCTTGTCCTTCATGACGTAGTCCGAGGGCGGGCGGCCGATGGGAAGGCCCTTCTCCAGCCTCCAGAGCACCTTGTCCTTCACGCGCGCGGAGGTCAGTTCCCGCTCGTACTGCGCGAGCGCCACCAGCATGTGGACCTGGAGCCGCCCCGCCGCGGTCGTGAAGTCGAAGTTCTCCTTGAGGGAGATGAGCTTCACGCCGTAGCGGTCGAGCTCCTCGACCAGCTTCACGAAGTCCGAGAGGCTCCGGGAGATGCGGTCGAGCTTCGTGACGGCGACCACGTCGATGAGACGCGCCCGCGCCAGTTCGAGGAGCCGCTGGAGCGCCGGGCGGTTCATGTTCTTGGCGCTTTTCCCGCGCCGCTTGCCGTCCTTCTCGCCTTCGACCAGCTTCTCGAAGGCGACCCAGTTCTCCCCCTGCTTCCTCCGGTAGTCGATCATGGAGGAGAGCCGGTCGAGCTGGGTGTCGAGGGAGCCGTCTTCCTTCTCGGCCTGCTTATCGGTCGAGACGCGGCAGTAGAAGAGCACGTTCACGACCGGGCCTTGTGGCCGAGACGCCTGTTCGTTCTTCTGGATCATGCGCCTCCTTTCGTTAGGCCATGCGGCGGCGGACCATCCGCCGCTCGCAGGTTTCGGGGACTTCTTCCTCACCCGCAGCCGGGCGAAGAAGGTGTCGATCTCCTCCAGCCGCGCCTCGACGGACATCCTCGCGAAGGGATGGTCCTTGTCCTGGGCGAACTGGGGGTACTTCGCGGCGTCGATCCGGAGGACCCGTATCTTCCAGCGCTTGTGAGGACGGCCGCCGACATTCTTGGCGGGAGGTCCATCATGGCGCTCGTCCTTGGGGGGAGACGCGGCCGATCGCTCGGCGCGTCGGTGGCGACCACTTCCTTCAACCGGCTCGGCCTCGGAAGGTTCGCCACATTCCTTCGCGGGCGGGCGTACTTCTGTTTCCCGACTCTCTTTTTCTGCCATACGTTTCTTCTTCTCCTTTCTCAGGGCAGTTCATACATCATCCCGCCGGGGGTGGCGGGCGACTGAGGGGGGAATTGTAGGTGGGTGGGTGGAACGGCGGGCCCGGAGGGGGC
>DATLZA010000101.1 GCA_035574235.1 Planctomycetota bacterium
GCCGGCGGCGCCGGCCCCGCCGACGCGCGCGCGTTCACGTACGGCGGCCTCCACCCCGCGGCCCGCGCCCTGGCCCGCGTGCGCGGCGCGGTCACGTTCTTCTTCGCCCTGAACTCGGAGACGGTGACGCTCGACAACCTCGCCCGGGACTCCGTCCGCGAGCTCGGAGACTTCGTCGTCCAGATCAACGAGGTCCACAGCGGCTCCGTCCAGCTCACCCTCCTGCGCAAGAGCGGCCCCTTCAAGGCCGAGCACGCCATCGACCCGGCTTCGATCGTCGTCGTGGACACGGAGGGCGTCGAGTACCGTCCCCTGCCCGCCGACCTCCAGCGCTACAGCGTGTTCCGGAACGGCGGATCGTTCTTCATCCACTTCGACCGGAGCTGGTACAGGCAGGCCCAGGCGCTGACCTTCACGCTGATCCGCGACGTCCACGAGCGGAAGATCCCCTTCGAGTTCCGTGACGTGGCGCTGCCCTGACGGGCGGACGTAACGCCGCGCGGCCCCGATCGTCTACGTCCGGTCCGCATGGCACGGAGGGCTTCCCCATGAAGAGACTCATCCCCGGGCTCCTGGGTGCCGCCGCCCTGGCGCTGACCTCCTGCTCGCCGCGCACGCGGGACTACGGTACGGGACTCAACACGATCGAACGTACCTACCCCAGGCCCGTTCGCGAGACGTGGGACGCCGCCCTGGCCGCCGTCCAGGACTTCGGCCTCACGATCGAAAGCGATCGCCACGACGAGATGGGCGGGGAACTGAAGGCGCGCCGCGCCGACGGCCGCTCGGTATTCGTTCATGTCCGCGCCGCCGGACAAGGCTCCACCGCCGTCGCCGTCCGCGTCGAACCGGGCGACCGCGCCCAGGCGGAGATGATTCACGACCGGATCGCCAAGGCGCTCGGCGCGGCCGGTCAGACGTTTCTGCCCCGACGGCCGTCCGGACCCGAGTTCTGAGATCCGCCCGCGGCCCCATAACGCTTCCCTCCTGAAGGCGTCGGAGGGGTGAGCAGTGGAGGGGCGATGGCGCGATCCGCGGCAGCCGAGGGGAAAACGACGGGAGCCTTGGCCCTGGCGGCCTTCGCGGTGCTCCTGAGCCCTGAGGCGCCGGCCCGGGAAGGCGAAGAGCCCGCCGCCCCGCCCGCGCCCGAAGCCGAGGCCCTCCCTCGGCGCCTCGACGCGCCGACTCCGCGGCGCGGCGCCCGGGACGACCCGAGGTCATGGCTTCTCTCGCCTCTCCAGGACCCTCCGTTCCCGGACGTCGGCGAGCCCTGGGCCGCCGACGGGCGGGCGGCGCTCGCCGATCTCCTGGCGACACCCCGCCGCCTCATGGACGCCGCTCTTGAATTCGTCTCCCGCCGGGTCCCCGATCCCGCCGACGCTCTGTGGGACGGCCGGGACGGCGACGCGCCGCTCCTCCTGCGCCTTCTCCGGGTGCGCGTCACCGGGGGCGAGGAGGACCTCCTGCGCCATTTCCTCGACGAATGGCTGGATCGCCAGAGGAATTATCTTGCGGGACTCCAGGAGAAAACCCTGGGCTTCGAAGAAGAGGTTCTCGAGCCGGAGGCGCTCGAGGCGGAGCGCTTCTTCCGCAAACAGCGCAGGCTGGCCTGGGGGGCCCTGAAATCCGTCTACCTCGAACGCTACCAGGTGGAGGCCCGCGAGACGCTGCGCCGAACCAACTTCGGCATGGAGGACTGGCACGGCATCGATTACGCCGTCCTGCCGCCGGCCATCGTCGCCTACGTCGTGTACCGCGGCTTCGATCAGCGTTTCTCCGTGGGTCCCCTCCGCCTGTCGATCCGGATGGAGCCTGCGGCCGAATGGTTCGGCCTGCGCCGGGACCTGACGGCCGGTCTGACCGTGGAATGCCGCCCCCGCGATTGTCCCCTGGCCCTGCTTCTGGCGGCCGGAGTCCACGACGGAGACGTGGAACTCGATTTCATCGGCATCGGAACGGGAACGGGGGCGATGATGCAGGCTCTCCATCGCGCCGACGGTCGCTGACCGTCGGAGACGGGAATATTTCCAGGTCGCCGGCGCGTTGAAAAAGTGGGAGGACGTAACCCCTCCGGTGGTTCCCATCCCCGGCGCCCTTGGCGGGTCGCAGGAACACCTCGAACGTTTGAACGCTGGCGCCCCCGCTTCGCGCAAGCGAGGACGCCAGGCCCCACGGTGCGTCCCACAACGTGGCCGCCCTGGCCACCCCCTCCCTACCGTGCCGTGGGGCTTTTTCTTTCCCGCGCACGGGCGTAACGCCCCGCTTCGGCCGGGATCGGAATAAGGGACCGGCTTGGCCGGAGACGACCCCGTGTCGCACGAAGACGGCGGCTCACCCGAACGCCCTCTCCTTCTGGTCGCGGACGACCGGCCGCCGACCCTGCGCTCCCTTGCGGAACGCCTGGACCCCGCGCACTACGAAGTGGCCGTCCAGCCTTTCGGGGAGGATGCCCTGCGCTACGTCCGCGAGCGCGGCCCCCGGGCGGTCGTCCTGAACGCCGAGCGCCTCTACATGGACGGGCACGCGCCGGCCGAGCAGATCCGCGCCGCCTGCCCGCATACCCGGATCCTCTTCCTGGATGAGGACGGCGGCTGGCTCCTCTTCATCGAGCCCTCGGGGGCGGAGGCGACCGACCTTCTCATCCATCCGTGTCCCGCCGAGGAGATGACCGCCGCGCTTGAGGAGATCCTCCGTTCGCCTCCCCGGAGCCCCGAATCCGCTACTTGACGATCACGATCTCCACGTCGCCCCGGCGCGACAGCACGTCCACCTCCACGTCGCGGGCGCGCCGATGGAAGTGAAGGTCCAGCGACGCGGGGCCGACCCGGAGGTTCCGGAGGGTGACGCTCGGAAGGATCTCGGGGAGAGCCGGCCGGACCAGGCGCACTTCCGCCCGCCGCGCGTCCACGGACAGCCCCAGGCAGGCCTCCAGGAGCATGAAGACGGATCCGGCGGACCACGCCTGAGGGGAACAGGCCACAGGGTAGAGCGTCGGTCCCTCCCCGCTGCGGCGGCGGAAACCGCAGAAAAGCTCGGGCAGCCGGTGGAGGTGCGAGTAGGTGCTGGCGTCGGCCAGCCCCATCAGGATGCGCTGAATGCCCTTGGCGGCGATCCCGTAGCGGGCGAAACCGCGCGCGACGAGTCCGTTGTCGTGGGGCCAGACGGATCCGTTGTGGTAGGACATCGGGTTGTAGCGCGCTTCCGAAGCGGCGACCGTGCGGATTCCCCAGCCCGAGAAGAAGCTCTCGTCCATCAGCACCTCGGCCATCCGGCGGGCCCGATCGGGCGCGGCGATCCCCGTAAAGAGCACCTGCCCCGCGTTGGACGTCCGGACACGGCACGGACGCTTGCGGCCGTCCAGCGCCAGCGCATAGAGCGAGAGATCCTCGCACCAGAACGCCTCTTCGAAGCGCCGCCGAAGGTCCTCCGCCTTCCGCCGCAGGGCCTCGGCCCGCCCCGGCTCCCCCAGCGCCTCGGCCAGAACCGCCGCGTGACGCCGGGCGGCGTAGACGTACCCCTGGACCTCGCACAAGGCGACCGGCCCCTCCGCCAGCTCGCCGTCCTCGTGGAAGACCGAGTCGTGCGAATCCTTCCATCCCTGGGCGGTCAGACCGTGGGAAGACCGCCGCGCGTACTCCACGAACCCGTCGCCGTCGCGGTCCCCGTGACGATCGATCCACTCCAGCGCCGCCACGATGTTCGGCCAGATCGTCCGCACGAAACCCAGATCGCCCGTGGCCCCGTAGTAGGCCCCCGCCAGCAGAACAAAAAGAGGCGTCGCGTCCACGCTGCCGTAATAGCGCCCGAAGGGAATCTCCCCGAGCGCCGCCATCTCCCCTCGGCGCATCTCGTGGATGATCTTTCCGGGCTCCGCGTCCTGCTCGGGACTGTCCTCCGTGGCCTGGCACGAAGCCAGGAACCCGAGGACGCCGCGCGCCAGCTCCGGCTTGACCCAGAGGTACTGGAGGGCCGTGATGATGCCGTCGCGCCCGAAAACGGTGCTGAACCACGGAATTCCCGCGTAGGGGTAGGGGCCCTGCGGTGTCCGCGTGATCATGATGTGCAGATCGGTCATCGACCGATCCAGGAGATCGTTGAAGTGCACGTTGGCGGTTTCGACCCGCGCGTCCCCCAGCCGCATCCGCCCGATCTCCGACGAGACGTCGTGGAGGGCCACGTCGTACGGGACCGGCGCCGGACGGGCGGGCTCGACCTCGCAGGAAAAGACGGCCGTGAGACTTTCCTCGCCCTTGGGCGGGATCGTCATCTCGAAGCGGACGCGATCGGCGGACACTTCGGCCGGGGCGGGAAAGAACCGGGCGCGGACGCTCCGGCGAACGCCGTCGAGCCCCAGGTATCCCAGGATGACCTCGTCGGAACCGGTTTCCGGCGGCAGGAAGCGTCCCCGCCGGTCGCGGCGGACGCCGCGCACCTCGAAGATGTCCGCGAAATCGGCGGCGAACAGAAACGTGGGCGCCACGCGGACTTCATGAAGGGCGAAATTGCGCACACGGACCCGCTCGTAGCAGACGCCCTGCCAGAGAAAGCTCACCCGGAAAAGGTGCAGCGTGTTGCGCGGCAGGACCACGCGGTCTCCGTCCGAGACGTCGGGATTGGTCAGGTTGACGACAAGGACGGCGCTCTGCTCGCGCACCGCGGAACTCAGGAGAAGCGGCCGGTCCGAATTCAGGCGGAGCTGAAGGCGGCTCAGGAACCGCGTCCCCTCGTGGTAGAGGCCCTGCTCGCCCTGTCCGACGGGAGCGATGTCGCCGTTGAGGCTGAAGACGGCGAACGTGTCGCCGTGCTTGAGGACCTGGGTGCGGTCGTCCACCCGCGGCGAGGTCGCCAGGATGTAGTATTGGTCCTTGACGCGGATGATCTCTTCCATAGGGCGATCGGGGCCCGGCCTCACGTCCCGGCGCGCTCTCCGGAGGGTCGGGCCTCCGCCCGGCGCGTCAGCCCTTCGTAAACCCGCAGGTAGTCCTGGGCCATCCGGCGGGCGGTGAACCGACGCTCGAAGACCTGCCGGCAGCCCCGCCGGGAGAGGCGCGGCAGGTCGTGGACGGCCCGCACCGCTTCCTCGAGCGTCCGGCAGAGGAAGCCCGTGCGTCCGGGGTCGATCACCTCCGGCACCGACCCGCACGGCCAGGCGATCACCGGCGTCCCGCAGGCCATCGCCTCGATCATCACCAGCCCGAACGGTTCCGGCCAGTCGATCGGGAAAAGCAGCGCGGCCGCTCCGCCCAGGAAGTCCTGCTTCTCGTGCTCCCCGATCTCCCCAACGTACTCGACCCCCGGCCGGCTCAGCAGCGGACGGATCACGGATTCGAAATAGTCCCGGTCCGCCGCGTCCACCTTCGCGGCGATGCGCAGCTCCATGCCCGCCCGGCGGGCGATCTCGATGGCGCGGTCGCACCGCTTTTCCGGCGAGATGCGGCCGAGAAAGGCCAGGTACCGTCCCGGCCGTTCGCACGGCCGCAGGAGGTCCGGGGGGAGCCCGTGGTACACCGTACCCTGCCAGTTGAGCCAGGGCAGCGGCCGCCGCTGGGCGTTGGAAATCGAAACGACCGGCATGTCCGAGAATTCCCGATAGAGCGGCACGAGGTCGGGGAGATCAAGCCGTCCGTGGAGCGTCGTGACGTGGCGGTATCCGTTGCGGCGGCTCCAGGGAAAGTGGAGATAATCCACGTGGAAGTGCAGAACGTCGAACTCCTCGGCTCTCTGGAAGACCCGCTCCAGGAGCAGGATGTGGTGGACAAGCTGGTCCTTGCAGTCCGGGTCCAGCCGCAGCGACTGCGCGCAGGCGGGTACCAGCCGCGCCGACGTCACGGAGTCCCCGCTGGCGAAAAGGGTCACCTCATGCCCCATCCGCACCAGCTCCTCGGCGAGATAGGAGACGATCCGTTCCGTCCCCCCATAGAGCCGCGGCGGAACGCTCTCGTAGAGCGGGGCGATCTGGGCGATCTTCACGCAGAACTCCGCGCGGGCGCCTCCACCCCCGGGGACGCGCCTTCGACGCTCCGAGCGTTTGATCCGCCGCGGCGCGGAAGGTTACGGGCGGCGTTCGGGACAGGACGGCGACGGCCGCGAGGTCCGGTCGCCTGAAGGATTCTCCCGCTTGCCGGGCGGGCTGGCGGGACCCGGTGGCGCGTCCGCCGGAGAGGATGCGGGGGACGGGCCCGCGGGGGCATCGAGGGGAACCGCGGACGAGAGCAGGCGCCAGTGGCGGATGAGGTACCGGACTTCCGTCACGCCCATAAACTCCCTCCTTCCTCAGGCCGGCACGGGGTTCACCACCTCTCTCCTTTCGCGATTGTGTCGGAACGCCCCTCCGATCCCGTCCCCCGGGCGCGCCTCCCGGGGAGGCGGTCTTTCTATAGATCCTGAAACCCGCTCCCCGTTATGCGGTTCCGGAGGTCCCCGCCCGGTTCCGCCCTTCCCCTCACCGCACCTCCCTCCAGTATTCCTCCGGCATGTCGGTCGCGAGCTTGAGGGCGCCGTTGGCCCCCGCGAAGACCGGCTCCTGGACCCGGGTCACCCGCCCGCCGCCGTACTGCTTGAGATCCTCCTCGATCAGCCGGTCCAGGCCCCGCAGCTGGCTGCCGCCGCCGGCCAGGATCACGTTCTGGAGCATCCGCCTCTGAAATTCGGCGTCGAACGTGGAGACGAGCTGCCGCAAGCCCTGCACGATCGGCGGCACGATGGAACGGCACGCCTCCTTGAGCTCTTGGGTGACGTCGTAGGCCGTCGGCTTGCCGTGCTTGTCCGGCCAGATCACGATCGCCTTGTCGTTGATGTCGTGCACGAAACTGTAGCGCTCCTTGGCCTCGCGCACCATGTTGATCGTGAATTGCGCCTCGGGGTGCGCCTTCCGGATCAGGGTGTACGCCACCTCGTCGATCGAATCCCCGGCGACCGAAAGAGTAATCTGGTCTTCCTCCGAGGGAATGGCGCCGTGCATCCGGCAGAGGTCCGTCGTCCCCGCCCCGATGTCCACCACGAGCGCGTCCTCCAGCATGTTCATCCCGTACGCCACGGCGAAAGGCTCCGACACGATCATCACCGCCTCGAAGACCTCCTTGCAGGCATCTAGAAGGGCCTGCTGGTTGAGGATGGAAGCGCGGGCGGGCGCGCCGATGACGCCGTAGACGAGCGTCCCCTTGGGCGGCCGCGTCAGGGACACCACGTGCTTGACGAGCTCGCGGGCGGCCTGCTTGTATTTCTCGAGCTTCTCCTTGGGAATGCCCGCCGCGTCGCTCTCCACGTACTTGAGCGCCCCCTTCTCGAAGGGACGCACCGTGTCCAGGGCCAGCCGGTGCTGGAACGCCTCGTTGCCGAAGACGACGTCCTTCCCGAGCATCTTGCGGCTGACGGGGTCCTTGGGCCAGCCCACGATCGAATAGACGACCTCGCGCGTCCCGTTGGTCGCCGCGATCGATGTCTTGTAGCAGCCCAGGTCCATGCCCACGTACAGGATTCCGGACCGCACCGTGGGATCCGCGAACGCCTTGGCCAGGCCCTTGTCCGCCACCTTCAAATGATCGAGTTCCATAACGCGCGCTCCCAGGATCACGTTCCTTCGATCGCCCACCCGGCCGGGGGGTCGGCGCGCCCCTCGGGGACGACCCGCGACGGACCCGCGCCAACGCCAGAAGAGCCGCGAAGAACGCGAATGTTACGGCGAGCGCCGGCGGCGTAACATCCGGCGCCCCGGAGGGTCACGGAGAGCGCGGGAGGCGGGGCCCGACCCCCGATCGATCGAACCCCACCCCATTCGTCCGGCGGGCGGTCCCCCGGTCGTCGTGCGTGCCGTAGGCCGGGGGGCCTTCCCGCCCTATGGGGCAGGAACCTCGAACCAGAGCGTCGCAAGCGGCGGAAGCACGAGCCGTGCCGACCAGGAGCGGCCGTGCCAGGGCACGGGCTCGGCCACCACGGCGCCGCAGTTGCCGAGATTCCCGCCGCCGTAGACCGCCGCATCCGTGTTGAGGATCTCGAGGTACCGCCCGGGCCCCGGCAAACCCACGCGATACCCCGCGCGCGGCACGGCGGAGAAGTTGGACACGCACAGAAGGCGCCGCCCCCGGGACGGGGCGATCCGGAGGAACGCCAGCACGTTCTCGTCCGCGTTCCACGCGTCCACCCACTCGAACCCCTCCGGCTCGAAGTCGCGCTCCCACAGGGCGGGCTCGCGCCGGTACGCGCGGTTGAGATCCCGCACCAGGGCCTGCACGCCCCGGTGCTCCGCGCGCTCCAGGAGATGCCAGTCGAGGCTGGCGTCGTGGTACCACTCGTTCTCCTGCGCGAACTCGCCGCCCATGAAGAGAAGTTTCTTGCCGGGGTGCGCCCACAGGTACCCGTAGAGCGCCCGCAGGTTGGCGAACTTCGCGGCCCGGTCCCCCGGCATCTGGTGGAGAAGCGAGCGCTTGCCGTGCACGACCTCGTCGTGGGAAAGGGGCAGGATGAAGTTCTCCGTCCAGGCGTAAAGCAGGCTGAACGTCAGCGTGTGGTGATGGTGCTTCCGGAACACGGGGTCCCGCGAGAAATAGAAAAGCGTGTCGTGCATCCAGCCCATGTTCCACTTGAAGCCGAAGCCGAGGCCCCCGGCGGAGGTGGGACGGCTGACGCCCGGCCAGGCCGTGGACTCCTCGGCGACCATCAACGCCTTCGGATGGCGCGCGTGCGCCCGCTCGTTGAGCTCCCGCAGGAAGGAGATCGCTTCCAGGTTCTCCCGTCCTCCGTGCACGTTCGGAACCCACTGGCCGTGCGCCCGGCTGTAGTCGAGGTAAAGCATCGACGCCACCGCATCCAGGCGCAGGCCGTCGACGTGGTATTCGGAGAGCCAGTACAGGGCGTTCGAGATCAGGAAGCTGCGCACCTCGTGGCGGCCGTAATTGAAAACGTAGGTCCCCCAGTCGGGATGCTCCCCCCGCCTCCAGTCCTCGTGCTCGTAGAGCGCCGTGCCGTCGAAGCGCCCCAGAGCGGCGGCATCCTTGGGGAAATGGGCCGGCACCCAGTCGAGGAGGACGCCGATCCCCTTGCGGTGCAGGTGGTCGATCAGGTACTTGAGGTCGTCCGGTCCGCCGTATCGCGCGGTCGGAGCGTAGTAACCGCCCGTCTGATAGCCCCAGGAAGGCCCGTAGGGGTGTTCCTGGAGGGGCAGAAACTCCACGTGCGTGAAACCCATCTCCTGAACGTAGTCGGCCAGGAGGGGCGCGGCCTCGCGGTAGGTGAGCGGCCGGCGGCCCTCCTCGGGAACCCGCCGCCAGGAGCCCAGGTGAACTTCGTAGATCGAAACCGGGCTCCGCCAGGGATCCGACTCCGCGCGGCGTTCCTGCCAGGCCTGATCCCCCCAGACATGCCGCGAGACGTGGACCACGGAGGCGGTCTGCGGAGGCCTTTCCATGGCGAACCCATAAGGGTCGCTCTTGAGGAAGAGCCGGCCGTCCGCTCCCCGGATCTCGTACTTGTACAACGCCCCCGGCCCCAGACCCGGCACGAAGAGCTCCCACACGCCCGACGCGCCCAAAAGCCGCATCGGGTGCAACCGGCCGTCCCACCGGTTGAAGTCGCCCACCACGCTCACGCCGCGCGCGTTGGGCGCCCAGACGACGAATGAGACGCCCCGCACCCCGCGCACCTCGCGGACATGCGCTCCCAGGAACTCCTGGGCCCGCTCGTGGCGACCCTCGTTGAAGAACCAGAGATCCTGTTCCCCCACCGTCGGGAGGAACGCGTACGGGTCCTCGATCGTCACGTCGTCCCCGTCCGGCGTCTCGACCCGGAGCCGGTACGGGAAGATCTCGCGCGCCTCCGGAAAGAACGCCTCGAAGAGGCCCGCGGGATGGCGCCGGACCATCCGCTGCGCGGCCCCCCCTTCCGGAAGCGCCGTCACGCGACGCGCGTCCGGCCGGAAGGCGCGCACGACGACCCCTCGCGACGTCCGGTGCGCGCCCAGGATCGCGTGCGGGTCGTGAAACGTGAGGGAGAGGAACCGTTCCACATCCGACGCCGGCACGTCTTCGAGATCCGGCGCCGGCGCGGGCCGCCGGCGGGACGGCGGCGCCCCGGACGGGGAAGGACCGGGGAGCTCGCCGTTGGGGGCCGCTTCCACGAGGAGATCGCGTTCACTCATGACGGTACGCTCCTTGAGAAACCGGGGTCTTCTCGCGCGCCGCTTCAGGAGACGGAAGCGCGCCCTCTCCGGCGCGCGGCGCCAGGCCCAGGGGCCCCGCCAGCCGCGCCAGAAGCTCCGAGCGCTTCAGCGGATCGTCCAGCGCCTCGTAGAGGACCTCCTGGGCCTTCTCGAGGGGCGGATCCAGTCCCAGCCGGCCGCTCAGAAGCAAAAGGTCCAGCGCCTCCCGAACCCGCTCCGGCGACGGCTCCCCCACCGCCGCCCGCACCGCCTGCGTGATCCTCCCGCCGAAAAGCCGATTGGCGAAGGACCGGTCGATCCGATAGCCGCGCCGCTCCGCTTCCGCCGCGACGCCCGCGGCCTTCTCGTAGGCGGAAGGATCCGACCCTGCGCTCCACCGCCGGATCGCCTCCTCGAACTGGCGGCCCAGCGTGAACTCCGCCGCCGCGCGCAGCTCCGCCGGAAGCTCGAACCCCGACGCCTGAAGCATTTCCAGCGTCCGCCGGTTGTCCTCGTAAAGGAGCGCGTACTGCTCCGACAGGCGCGCGATGAGGCTTCCGAACATCGCCCCGATGATCGTCCGGCGGACGTCCGGAAGCACGTGCTCGAAGCCGTATTCGTTCAGGCCGAATTCCTCCTGGGCGATGCGCAGAAAGGTCGGCAGCGAGGCGGTCGTGAAGTGCCGCCACAGACGCTCCGCGGAGGCCTGGAAACGCTCATCCCCGGGGTCCGGCCTGACCAGGCCGTAAAAATCCACGCCGCCGAGGTGCAGCGCGAGGAGGGCGTATTCGCTCTCGCGTCCCGTGGCGATCATCTGGAGCTTCAGGCGCCCCGTCGCCAGGGTCAGCCGCCCGTGCTGCTCGCGCCGGAAGGAGCGCTTCTGGAAGCGATGCGCGGCGCACTCCCCGGAGGGCTCCTCGACGCCCGCCAGCCCCGCGATGGCCAGGTGCGCGGCCACCCGCTCCGTGGACACCCGCGCGGGCTCGACGAAGCGGCGGAACACGTCCGCACCCGTGCCCATCTCCGGAAGGTTGCTGCGCGCCTCCCCCAGGCGCTCGAGAAAGCCTTTGCGGTCCGGCTCCTGCCCCAGCTCCTCCAGGAAGTCCAGGACCCGACCGGCGTAGCGCAGGACCTGCACCGTCTCGGGACCGGAGACGTCCGCGAAAAACCAGCCGCAGCTCGTGTACATGAGCATGGCGTGGCGCTGCATCTCCAGGAACGCCAGCGCCCGCTCCTGCTCGCCGCGCGAGAGGCTCCGGGAAGCGAAGCGGTGCAGAAACTCCTCGCGCGAACGGCCGCGGTCCAGGATGAGCTCGACATAGGCGTCCCGGACCGCCCAGGGATCCTCGAACAGACGGCCGCGAAGGGCGTCGAAGCTCCGGGCCGCCTGCTCCCGCAGGAAATCCAGCGCCGCCCGGAGCGGCGCCCGCCAGGACTGGTTCCAGCCCTCCCGCCCGCCGGCCTGGCAGCCGCAGTCGCGCGCCCACCGCCCCACGCCGTGCGCGCAGCTCCAGGAGGTGCCCTCGCCCCCCGGCCCCGTCTCGATCTCCACCTCGTGCGCCGGCGGATGCTGCTCCAGGAACTCCCCGTAATTGGTCACGCGGAAGCCGCGCCCGGGCGCTTCCACGGCCAGCGCGTGCGCCAGACACCGTTCCCCGAAGCGGAAATGGTGCCCGTACGTCTCCCCGTCCGTCGCCACGTGCACCAGACGGCCCTCGCGCGGCCCCGCGCCGGCCAGCCGGTCCACGAAGAGCCGGCTGGAATGGAGAATCCCCTCGAACGCCACCGCGTGCGACACCGGCCCGTCGTAAAAGAAAATCGCCAGGGACCGACCCGATCCGTCCCGGTGAAAGTACCGGTAGGCGAGGCGGGGATCGATCTCCCCGCCGGAGGCGGCCACCCAGTCGCGCCGCGGCCCCCCCAGGGGGCGCACCCGCCGCGCCTGGTACGGCGAAAGAATCGTGAAGCGGACGCCTTCCTCGATCAGAACTCCCAGCGTCTCGTCGTTGCAGGCCGTCTCGGGAAGCCAGAACCCCTCGGGCCGGCGACCGAAACGGTGGGCGAAGTCCGCGATCCCCCAGCGCACCTGCGTCCGCAGGTCCCGGGCGTTGCACAGCGGCAGAATGACGTGGTTATACCCGTGCGCCAGGGCATTGCCGTGGCCGCCCCGCTGCCGCGCGCTCCGGCGGTCCGCCTCGAGGATCCGGGCATATGTGTCCGGATGGCGCCGCTCCAGCCACGACAGAAGCGTCGGCCCGAAATCGAAGCTGATCAGCTCATAGACGTTGACGATCCGCTCGATGCGCCCGGCCCCGTCGGCGATGCGCGCCCAGGCGGTGGGCCGGTAGCACTCGCGGTAGATCCGCTCGTTCCAATCATGAAACGGATGCGCCTCCGGCTGGCGGTCCACCTCCCCCGTCCAGGGATTCTCCCGCGGCGGCTGATAAAAGTGGCCATGGACGACGACGGCCGGGTCGCCGGAACTCATCACGCCTCGTTCTCCCCCTGTGCGCTTCCCGGCGGCGCCCTGGCAAGGCGGCGCCGGATCGCGATTCACGAAAGACGGGACGTCTCCTCCCCACCGGAGAGGGGCTTCAGGGGCGGGAATCCCCCGCGTTCCGGGATTCGTAATTCGCGATTCGGATCCTGTCCCTGAACGCCTGCGTCAAAGAGAAGCGGCCGCGCGGCCCCGAGGGACCGTTCGGCGCGCTCTATAGATCCGGAAACCGGTCCGATGTTACGCCGCTTCCGCAGGAGGCCCTAGGTGAACGTGTGAAGGGCATGGACCGGCTGGACGATCCCGGCCAGGACCCGTCCCACAAGATCCTCCGGCGCGGCCCGGGCCACGTCCGACAGGCTCAGAAGGCCCACGAGCTTCCCCTCTTCGTCCACGACCGGGAGCCGGCGAACCTGATTGACCTGCATGACGCGGGCGGCCACTTCGAGATCCTGGTCCGGCCGGCAGGCGATCACGTCCTGGCTCATGACCTCGCCGACCGCCGTGGACGCGGCGGGCCGCCCCGCGGCGATCACGCGCACGGCGATGTCCCGATCGGTGATGATGCCCACGAGAAGATCCCCGTCCACAACCGGCAGGGCCCCCAGCCCGAACGCGCGCATGCGCCCGGCCGCCTCCTTGACCGTGGCGCGGACGCGCACGGTTTCCACGAAACCCGTCATGATCTCTCTGACCTGGACCACGGAAGACCTCTTCCGACCTTTGGCTCTCGGTCGTCTCATACGATCCCGCCTCCGCGTCGCTTCGGCGGGCCCGCCGACGGCGTCCATCCCTGTGATCCGGGGGACCCCGGGACGTTATGGTCCCCGGACGGTCAGGCCGGCTGCAGCATGAACGTGCGGTAGTCGAGGTCGCGCACGCGGCGCAGAATCCAGGGATATCCCACGGCCAGCGCCGCCAGCCCCGCCGCCACCGTTCCGTAGCCGTAGTACGGAAGCCCCAGAAGCGCCGTGGCCGCCGTGCCCAGCGCGCTCGCCACGAAGTACGCCAGCGTCATCCCGAGCGCCGGCCGATAAAGCGCCAGGTGCAGCCCCGCCAGCAGAAGCGCCAGAACCAGAGCCTGAAGGTACGCGCCCAGGCAGGCCGCCCGGAACACGTAGTACTGCACGCGGTCCAGGCGGAGCGCCTCCAGCAGACGAGGGGCCACGAGAATCACCAGGCCCGTGAGCACCCCCTGGAGGAGAGCCACCTGCCGCACGCCGCGCTCGAGGGATCCGCGGATGCGCGCGTGCGCCCCCCGGATCGCGTCCAGGTCCGCCCCATGGCGAATGGCGCCGAAGAACTTCCGGTATGCTCCGTGGAAGGAGACCTCGATCCGCACGAAGACGAGCGCCAGGGCCGGCACGATGGTGAGGTACGCGAGAAACACGGCGTTATCGTAGAGGGGAAACGCCGTCAACCCGAGAGGCAGCCGCACGGCGGTGGGCCCGGCCCACAGGATCAGCTTGTCCACCCAGACGCCCCCGGCATAGGCCACTCCGATCAGCATGAGCATCGGGTAGCGCATGAACGTGCGCGCGAACGCGAACCGCGCTCCGTCCGACGAAGGGAACTCCGCCCGCAGCCGCGCCCCGAGGAGGGCCGCCGTCACCGCATGCCCGATCGCGAAGGCGAACAGAAGACCCGGCACCCCGAGCGGCGCCGCCAGTCCCCAGGCCGCCCCCAGCCCGGCTCCCACGCCCCCCGCGAAGGCGGCCACGATCGTCCCGTAGTCGCGAATCGTCCCCAGGAAAATCATCGCGTTCCACACCTGACCGACCGACCCGAAGAAGGCGGCTTCCGCCGCCGCCAGAAGCAGGGGCGGCCGCGTCAGCGCCGCGAAAACCGCCGCCGCCCCGAGATGCAGAACCAGGGAAACCGCCGCCGCGCCCGCCGCGCACGGAACCACGCTCCCCGTCCGCCCCAGGTAGAGCTCGTCGCTCACATGCCGGGCCACCACGAGTTGAAAAAGGCCCGTCAGAATCATCGACCCGCCGTAGCCGTACAGCACGATGGCCTGGAAGATGCTGCGCTCCACTTCCCCGCGCCCGCCCCAGTCCATCCACGTCACCGCCACCATGAAGAACGAGGTCAACAGCCACGGGCCCGCCATGGCGACCCCGGCATAGACGTATCCCAGCGCCTGCGCCCCATAGAAGGGGCTGCGGAGCATCCTCCGAAGGGCCAGGCTAACGCCCGCCATCCGTCACCCCTTTGCGGCGCGCCTCCGCCAGGCTCCGGTAAAGCTCGAGGTACGCCTCCCGCACCTGATCCAGCCGATAATACGCCCGCACCCTCCGCCGCCCCGCTTCGCCCATCGCCCGGCGAAGTTCCGGATCCCGCGCCAGCCGAAGTATCGCCCGCGCCGTATCCTCGGGATCGGCCACCCGCGTCACCAGACCCGCCGGACCCAGCGCCCGATCCTCCGGCGTGCGCCCCTCGAGCAACTCCCGGCACGACCCGACGTCCGTCGCCACCACCGGAATCCCGCAGGCCATCGCCTCGAGCACCGCCAGCGGCTGCCCCTCGCTCAGGCTCGTGAGCACCGACACGTCCAACGCCTCGTAGTAGCGCCGCGCGTCCACCTTGCCCGTGAATTCCACGATCCCCGCGAGCCCCAGCACCTCCGCCATCTGCCGGCATTCCGCGGCGTAGGATTCATCCTCCGCCGTCGGCCCGATCACCGACACCCGCGGCGGGCGTTCCGGCATCCGGCCCGCCACGATCGCGCAGGCGGACAGGAACGTCTTGATGTCCTTGATCGGGACCACGCGCCCCACGAGCCCCACATGAAACCGATCCGAAGGCCGCCGGCGCCGCGCCACCTCCTCGAACCCCCGTACGTCCACCCCGTTCGGCACCACCCGCGTCCGCTCCGGCGGCGCCCCCCGCTCGATCTGATACCGGCGGTACTCCTCGAACAGCGTGATAAGGACATCCGCCTGCTCGTAGGTCACGCCCTCCATCGCCTGGAACATGCGGTTCCACCACTCGCGGAAGAGATTCCCCACGCCCCTCGCTTCCGCGTCCGCCTCGCCCGGAATCCACTCGGCGTCCGCCAGCTCCTGGGCCCGCTCGCGGGTGTAGAGGCCGTGCTCCGTCACGAGCAGCGGGGTCCCCGTGCGCACCCGATGCGCCGCGCCCAGGAGGCCGGCATAGCCCGTCGAGATGCAATGCACCAGGTCGCAGTCGGGAAGCTCCGCCTGAAGCACGCGGAAGAGCGGCAGATGCGTCGCCCGCCAGGTCCAGAAGAAATCCGGAAATGAAATTCCCGCTCCCGCCGCTCGGCGGTAAAAGCCGCACAACATCGTCCACGCCTCCGGATCCCGGAGGAACCGCCCCGGTCCGCCCAGCGCCAGGACATCCCGCGACGGAAAATAGTTGCCCTTGCGGGCTTCCGCGTGAAAGCGCTCGAGAACCCGGTAGAGGCCGACCGGCGGAGGCTCCTCCCGAAGGTCCCCCTCGAGCAGATACACGTGGCGAAGCTCCCGCACGTTGGGCAGCTCCGTATAGCGCCGCGGGCCCGCGCTCCCCGGAGCCGGCCAGAGGGCCGTCACCGTGAACTCGATCTCCGGCAGAGCGGCCATGAGGTCGTGCGTCCACTTGCCGACTCCCCCGGTGACGTACGGATACGACCCCTCCGCCACAAGGCACACATGCGTCATGCCGCCCCCTCCCGCCATCGGTCGGCCCGTCCTGGATCCCGCTCCGCCAGCCGCGCCAGATCCTCCCGCAGGGCCGGACGGTTCCCCAGAAGGAACCACGCCTCCGCCCGCGCGCGCCGCGCCGCCTCATCGTCCGGCCGGCGCTCGAGGCGCCGCGAAAGCGCCTCGCAGGCCCCCGCCGGATCCCCCAGGGCACGAAGAGCGTCCGCCAGCTCGAGGAGCGCCGGCTCCTCGGGATCGGCGGACGCCGCCTCCCGGAATGCCGCCGCCGCCGCCCGCAGGTGCTGCCGCGCCGTGGCCGCATCCGCCGCCAGCTCCGCCAACTGCCGCAACGCCCTTCCCCGCTCCAGCGAACCCGCCGCCCGCGCCGCCTCCCGCAGAAGGCGCGCCTCCATCGCCACCCACAACCCGCGCGCGCGCACCCGCACATCCCGGTCGGACACCCGCAGCAGAACCCGCCGCAACGCCGGCCGAGCCAACCGCCGAAGCGTCCGCTCGATCCGCACGGGCCCCCCCGCCTCCAGCGTCTCCTCCCACGGCGTCACGTCCGTGCCCCGGTTCATGACCTCCGCCGGATCCGGAATCGTACGCCGGAAGGCCTCCGGGTCGCCCGGATCGAAAAGCTCCGCCGGATCCACCGGCCGCACGGATCTTCGGAAGAGCCCTTCGAAAAGAACCTCCAATGCCACCAGGAGCGGCCCCGCGACGGGCACGAGAAGCGCCGTCCACAGCTCCAACCGCCGGCCCGGCGCCCCCCCGCCGCGCACCCGCGCCGCCGCCGCCGCGGCGGCTGCCGCCGAAAGAACGTGAAGCACCACCAGCACCGCCGTCACGCCGCGGCCTCCCCCCGCCCCCCGGCGAGCGCCCGGCACTGCGCGTCGTCCGCGAAGACGAACGACAGCCGCAGCTCCGACCGCGACCACGTCCGGGCCACCGCCGTGTTGACGCGGTCCGCCAGGGAGATCACGTCGAGTCCTTCGTGCATGGGAAGGATCACGGCCACCGTATCCTCCGCCGCCGTGGCGCACACGGAATCCGCCTCCCGCGTGTGCGCGGCCAGCGCCCGGCAGACGGCCTGCCGCGCCGCCCTCCTTCGCGCCGGAGTCATCCGCTCCGCGCCCAGCAGGCGCACGAGAAGAACGCTGAACGGCGTGCCGTAGCGCGCCGCCCGTCCTTCCTCCCTGGCCAGGGCGTCGGCCAGGTATTCCGGCGTGTACGCCCCGAGCTCCATGTCGAACAGCGCCGGCTCCTCCCGCTCGCGCCGCCGCGCGGCCCGCGTCAGCGCCTCGGAGGCCCATTCGAGAAGCGCCTCCAGGCGCGTGACGGTCGCCGGAGCGAATTCGAAAAGAGGCAGCTCTTCGACCACGGCCAGCGCCCTCACGCGGGAGCCCTCGCGGATCGGCCCGCAGAGAAGTGCGGGCCCCGGCGAGGCCGCGCCCGGCTCGAAGCGGCATGCCACCCGGCCCTCCCGGAGCGCCCGTCCCGGCAGCCCTTCGCCGGCCGGAAGCGACGGCGGAAAGGGCGCGGACGCCGGTCGCGCGTCCCGCGATGCCCGAAGCTCCAGGGTCCCCCCGGCGGCGACTTCGTACACGGCCGCCCGGGTCGCGCCGACGTCGCGCGCGAGAATTTCCAGGACCGCCCCGTAGAGATCCTCCGGCCGTTCGCCCGACATGGCGCGGCACAGGCGGTACAGGGTTTCGGGAGCGACGCCGTATTCTTCGATCCGGCTTCTCAGCTCCCGGAGGACGGCGTCCTGAGCCGCCAGCGCGCGGACCGCCCGGCGACGCTCCCTCTCCAGGGCGCGCGCCCGGGCCTGGAACCGCGCCAGCCGCCGGCCCTGCTCCCGCGAAAGGAATCCCGCGAAGACGCCCGCGGCCGCCAGGAAACCCGGAAGGATCAGCGAGCCGTCCTCCACGCCGAACCGTCCTCCGATGAGAGCCACCCACGCGGCCGAAGCCAGTCCCGCGACCGCGCCGTGAGCCGCCCCGAAGCGAAGGGCGAAGAAAAGGATGGGCAGCAGAAAGGGATTGAATTCGAAGCCGCGAAAGCCCGGATCGTGCGGAAAAAAGAGAAGTCCCGCGCCGGCCGCCAGCCCAAGCGCGCCCGCGAGTTCCACCCAGGATCGCAGTCCCGGCCGGCAGGGACGCGCCCCACGGAGCGCCGCCGCGGCCCGTTCCCGCGCCTCCAGCGCCGCGGCGTATTCCTGCCACGCGCGCCGCCGCACCGCCTCGGCCGCGGCCTCCGGAAACCGCACGCGGGCGGGCGCCTCCGGCTCCTCCTCCTCCGCCCCCACCTCCTCTTCGAGATAGACAACCTCTTCTTCAGGATCGCCGCGGACGAACTTCGGCCGCCCCTCCTCGTCGAGAACGTACACGACCTCGTCTTCGGGCTCCGGGTCGAGGTCGGGAATCACCAGCGGCTCGTAATCCACCGGCGGTTCGGCGAAGACGAGGGGTTCCCCCGCGTTCGGATCCGAAACGAGCCCCTCGTCGGAGCCCGGGACAAGCCGGAAAGGATCCCGGGGTCGGAAACGTTCGCCGCGACCGCGGACGTCGCCCCGCCGGATCTCGCTCTGTCTTCGGCTTTCGGCCATGGCGCTCGCGGCTCAGAAGTTGTGATGGACGCCCAACGTCACGGCCCAGGCGCGGCCGCCCCCGACGAGGGCGCTCTCGTTGACGTACTCCCCCGTCGCGGAGACCTTCCAGCGGTCCTCCCACGTGACCAGGAACGAAACCGCCGCTCCCCGGAGTTCTCCGAAACCGAGATCCCGCTCCGAATCGGCCCCCACCCAGGCCGCGCCGGTCGCGCCCCACGAACCGGCCGCCCAGGCGGCGGTGGGCCCCACGCTCCAGGAACGCAGGCGGGGCGCCCGCCCGACCGCCTCGAGGAGCGCCGCGTCCCCCTCCAGCTCGGCCGCCTCGAACCGGGCCGCCAGGCCCAGGAGGGAACCCATCGGGCCCTCGTCGCGCAGCGCCGCGTCGAAGAAGCTCCCGCCGGCGGCGCCTTCGCCCCTCAGGAAAATCACCTCGACCCCCGCGCGGCCCCGCCACTCGTCCGCCCGCGTTCCCTCCACGCCGTCCAGGGCGCCCCCGTCCGCCGCATACCACAGCCGCTCGACGCCCGCTCCGAGAACGACCGCTTCGATCGGGGACCACGTCGCTTCCGCCCCCGCCCGATGGCGTTCTCCGGCGGCCAGGACCGTCTCCACCGCATCCGCCCATGGGCCGCGAA
>DATLZA010000102.1 GCA_035574235.1 Planctomycetota bacterium
CGACGTGATTCTGAAGAGCGGCGGGGCCAACAAGATCAACGTGATCAAGGTGGTGCGGGCGGCGACGAACCTGGGGCTGAAGGAAGCCAAGGACCTGGTGGACAAGGGCGGGCAGCCGGTCAAGACCGGGATTCCCAAGGAAGAAGCCGAGAAGCTCGCCAAGGAGCTCAAGGACGCCGGCGCCGAGGTGGAGATCAAGTAGCTCGTTCGGCGCGGCGGCGAGGCCCGTGCCCCTTCGTGCTTACTTTGAGGTAGTTCGATGACGGAAACGATCCGGTTTGGACGTTTCAAGAACATCCTGGACGTGCCGGCCCTCACGGAGCTGCACGTGAAGGCGTACGACCGCTTCCTTCAGCGGGACGTGGCGCCGGACAAGCGCGTGGATTGGGGTCTGGAATCGATCCTCCGGGAGACCTTCCCCATCAAGAATTACGACGGGACGGTCGCCCTCGAGTACGTGCACTACGAGATCGGCCAGCCCCGCTACACCCCCGAGGAGTGCCGGATGCTTCGGCTCACCTACGGGGCGCCGCTGAAGGTGCGGCTGCGCCTGGTGCGGCCCGAGGGGCCGATCGAGGAGGACGTGTACCTCGGCGAGATTCCGCTCATGATCGGCGGAGGCGCCTTCATCGTCAACGGCGCCGAGCGCGTCCTGGTCAACCAGCTTCACCGGTCTCCGGGCATCGACTTCATGGAGGAGCGGGTCGGGGACCGCAAGATCCACTCCTGCTGGATCGTGCCGGAACGCGGAAGCTGGATCGAGATCTCGGTCACCAAGCGGGACAGCGTCGCGATCCGCATCGACCAGGGCGGAAAGATCCCGGCGACCACGTTCCTGCGGGCCTGCTCGCCGGAGTTCTCCACGAACGCCGACATCATCCGCGTGTTCCACGAGACCCAGGAGGTCAAGCTCTCGGCCGCGGAGGAGGAGGCGCTCGTTGGAAAGGTCGTTGTCCAGGACGTCGTGGATCCCCAGAAGAACGAGAAGATCCTGGCCAGCGGGCAGAGGATCGCCAAGGGGATGGTCAAGCTCATGGAGGAGGCGGGGCTCAAGACGGTCGAGATCGTCGCCCGCCTGGACGACACCCTCATCCTCAACACGCTCGAGGAGGACGACACCCACTCCCACGAGGAGGCCCTTCTCAAGATCTACGGCCGCCTGCGTCCCGGGACGCCGCAGACGCCGGACAAGGCCAAGCAGCTCTTTTACGAACGGTTCTTCGACCCGCAGCGGTACCGTCTGGGGCGCGTGGGCCGGTTCCGGCTGAACCGGAAATTCGGGATGACCGTCCCGGAGACGGAGATGACGGTCCAGAAGGACGACGTCGTCCACTCGATCAAGTACATCATGAAGATGCGGCGGGGGGAGGGCGCTCCCGACGACATCGACCACCTGGGCAACCGCCGGGTGCGGACGATCGACGAGCTGGCCGGCGAGGAGGTGCGCAAGGGCTTCCTGCGCCTGAAGCGGTCGATCCTGGAACGCCTGAACATGGCGGTCCAGGACAACCTGACGCCCAAGAGCCTGATCAATTCGAAGACGGTTTCGAGCGCGATCGAGTACTTCTTCGGCCGCAGCGAGCTTTCGCAGGTGATCGACCAGACGAACCCGCTCTCCCAGCTGACGCACGAGCGGCGCCTGTCGGCCCTGGGGCCGGGCGGCCTGAACCGCAAGCGGGCCGGCTTCGAGGTGCGCGACGTGCACATCTCGCACTACGGGCGGGTGTGCCCGATCGAGACGCCGGAAGGCACCAACATCGGCCTGATCTCGTCCCTGGCGATTTACGCGAGCGTGGACGACTACGGGTTCCTCACGGCGCCGTACCGGGTGGTCAAGAACGGGCGGATCACCGACGAGGTCGTTCACCTGCGGGCCGACGAGGAGGTGGACAAGATCATGGCGCCGGCGGACGTCCAGACCGACAAGGACGGCCGCATTCACGGCTCCCGCGTCATGGGCCGGGTCAACGGCGAGTTCCAGTTCGTGGAGCCCGAGAAGATCCAGTACGTGGACGTGTCCCCGGCGCAGATCGTCGGGGTGTCCGCGTCGCTGATCCCGTTCCTGGAGCATGACGACGCGAACCGCGCGCTCATGGGATCCAACATGCAGCGCCAGGCGGTGCCGCTCGTTCTGACGGAGCCGCCCGTCGTGGCCACGGGGATGGAACGGTACGTGGCCGAGAACTCGGACATGGTCGTGAAGGCCCAGGAGGACGGCGTTGTCCGCAAAGCCACGGCCACCGAGATCGTCGTGCGGACGTCGGCGGGACGGGAGGTCGTCCACCGCCTGCGCAAGTATTACGGCCTGAACGAGCGCACCTGCCTCAACCAGAAGCCGATTGTCCGGGAGGGGGACCGGGTCCGCAAGGGCCAGGTGATCGCCGACGGGCCTTCGACGTGCCAGGGAGAGCTGGCGCTGGGGCGAAACGTGCTGGTCGCGTTCATGCCCTGGGACGGCTACAACTTCGAAGACGCGATCATCGTCTCCGAGCGGCTGGTCAAGGAGGACGCGTACACCTCGATCCACATCGAGGAGTTCGAGGTCGAGATCCGCGAGACCAAGCTCGGCAAGGAGGAGTTCACCCGGGACATCCCGAACGTTTCGGAGAAGATGCTCCGGAACCTCAACGAGGACGGCGTCGTCAAGGTGGGCACGCGGGTGAAGGCCGGGGACATCCTGGTCGGAAAGGTGGCCCCGAAGTCCAAGAGCGAGCTCACCCCGGAGGAGAAGCTGCTGCACGCCATCTTCGGCCGGGCCGGCGAGGACGTCAAGAACGAGTCCCTCGAGGTGCCTTCGGGCGTCGAGGGGATCGTGATCGATACGCGAAAGTTCTTCCGCAAGACGAATCTGTCGCCGGCCGAGAAGAAGAAGGTGAAGGAGGAGACCCGGCAGATCGAGAAGGAGATGTACAAGCGGATGAACGAGCTCATCGAGCACGCTCTGGACGACCTCAAGGACGTCCTGGGGCGCGCGCCCGTGAAGGGGTTCGAATACGGACCCAAGGGCTCGGTCAAGGATCTCCGCCAGCTCAAGGAGAAGCTCTCGATCGCGGGGATGGACATCAAGGGGCGCCGTCAGTACGAGGACGCGGAAGCCATTCTCCGGAACCTCTTCCAGCAGGTGGAGGCGCTCGAGAACGAGCGGGAGAAGCGCATCAACCAGCTGACCCGCGGGGAGGAGCTGCCCACCGGGGTGCTCGAGATGGTCAAGGTGTACGTGGCCACGAAGCGCAACCTCTCCGTGGGCGACAAGGTGGCCGGACGGCACGGCAACAAGGGGGTCATCGCGCGGATCCTGCCGGAGGAGGACATGCCGTTCCTGGAGGACGGCACGCCGGTGGACATCGTCCTGAATCCCCTGGGCGTGCCGAGCCGCATGAACGTGGGGCAGATCCTGGAGACGCACCTCGGGTGGGCGTGCCGGCGGCTGGGCCTCCGGGCGATTACGCCGCCGTTCGACGGCGCCAAGGAGAGCGAGATCGAGGACCTGCTCGAGAAGGCGGGGCTGCCGCGCCACGGCAAGGTCACGCTCCACGACGGCCGCACGGGCGAGCCCTTCGACGAGAAGGTCACGGTGGGCGTCATGTACATCATGAAGCTCCACCACCTGGTCGACGACAAGATCCACGCCCGCGCCACGGGGCCGTACTCGCTCATCACCCAGCAGCCGCTGGGCGGAAAGGCGCGCGCGGGCGGGCAGCGGTTCGGCGAAATGGAGGTCTGGGCGCTGGAGGCCTATGGAGCGGCCAACGTCCTCCAGGAGCTTCTGACCGTGAAGTCCGACGACGTGGACGGACGCACCAAGATCTACGAGTCGATGGTGCGCGGGGAGAACATCCTGGAGCCCGGCACCCCGGTCTCGTTCGAGGTGCTCTGCAACGAGATCAAGGGGCTGGGGCTGAGCCTGAAGCTCGAGAAACAGAAGGAAATGTGAGATCGGACGGCGGGGGCGCCGCCCCGGCGGGCGGGCCCCGATTCGAACCTTCGAGGGACTTTCGATGGAATTGATGTACGACCGCATCAACGAGTACAGCGCGGTGACCATCAAGCTCGCCTCGCCGGAAGAGATCCGCAGCTGGTCTTACGGTGAGGTCAAGAAGCCCGAGACCATCAACTACCGGACCTATCGGCCGGAGAAGGACGGCCTGTTCTGCGAGCGCATTTTCGGTCCCGAGAAGGACTGGGAATGCTTCTGCGGAAAGTACAAGGGGATCAAGTACAAGGGCATCGTCTGCGACCGCTGCGGGGTGGAGATCACGCAGGCGCGCGTGCGCCGGAAGCGGATGGGCCACATCAACCTGGCCGCTCCCTGCGCGCACATCTGGTTCTTCAAGACCATCCCCTCCCGCATCGGGAGCCTGCTGGCGATGAAGACCAGCCAGCTGGAGCGCGTCATCTACTACCAGGACTACATCGTCACCGAGGTCCGGTCCAAGCGCTGCCCCCTCAAGGAGAAACAGCTTCTCACCGAGGAGCAGTATCGCGAGGCCCGCGAGCGCTACCGGGAGGATTTCGAGGCGGACATGGGCGCCGCCGCGGTCCGCACCCTTCTCCAGAAGGTGGACCTCAAGGCGCTGTCGGAGAGCCTTCGGGCCGAGCTCGGCAAGACGGCCTCCGCGCAGAAGATCAAGGATATCGTCAAGCGGCTCAAGACCGTCGAGATGCTCATCGAGAGCGGGAACAAGCCCGAGTGGATGATCATGACGGTCATCCCGGTCATCCCTCCCGATCTGCGGCCGCTGGTGCTTCTGGACAGCGGGAACTTCGCGACCAGCGACCTGAACGACCTTTACCGGCGGCTCATCAACCGGAACAACCGCCTCAAGAAGCTTCTGGAGCTCAACGCGCCCGAGGTCATCATCCGCAACGAGAAGCGCATGCTCCAGCAGTCGCTGGACGCCCTCTTCGACAACACGCGGTGCCGCCGGCCCGTCCTGGGGTCCAACAACCGGCCCCTCAAGTCCCTGTCCGACATCATCAAGGGCAAGCAGGGGCGCTTCCGGGAGAACCTCCTCGGCAAGCGCGTGGATTATTCGGCCCGCTCGGTGATCGTCGTGGGCCCGGAGCTCAAGCTGCACCAGTGCGGCCTGCCCAAGAAGATCGCCCTGGAGCTTTATCAGCCGTTCATCATCCGGCGGCTCAAGGAGCTGGGGAAGGCCGACACGATCAAGAGCGCCAAGAAGATGCTGGAGCGGCGCGACGAGAGCGTGTGGGACATCCTGGAGGAGGTCATCAAAGATCATCCGGTTCTGCTCAACCGCGCGCCGACGCTGCACCGCATGGGCATCCAGGCCTTCCAGCCCGTGCTCGTCGAGGGCAACGCCATCGAGCTGCATCCCCTCGTCTGCACCGGATTCAACGCGGACTTCGACGGCGACCAGATGGCGGTGCACCTGCCCCTCTCGTACGAGGCGCAGATCGAGGCGCACACGCTCATGATGTCCACCCAGAACGTGTTCTCGCCGGCCCACGGCAACCCCGTGATTTCGCCGACGCAGGACATGGTCCTGGGGATCTACTACCTCACCCTGGCGCGACAGGATCTTCCGGGGGGCGGCAAGGTCTACGCCTCCCCCCATGAGGCCATCCTGGCCTACGACATGGGGAAGACGCACATTCATGCGGTCGTTCAGGTGCGCTACCCGGGCACCAAGATCTTCCTTCAGTCGAAGAACTCCCAGGAGCAGCTCACGAACGCCCGCGTCAAGACGACCGTCGGCCGTCTCCTTTTCAACGAGATCCTGCCGCCGGAGATGCCCTTCTTCAACTACGAGCTCGACAAGAAGGGGATCCAGGACGTCATCAACCGCTGCCACCGGCTCTGCGGCAAGGAGGCGACGCTCCGGCTCCTGGACGCGCTCAAGGAGCTGGGCTTCAAGTACGCGACCCGCGCCGGGATCTCCTTCTCCAAGGACGACATGACGATCCCGCCGGACAAGGAGAAGATCATCCGCGAAACCCAGGAGCGGGTGGACCGCATCGAGCGCAACTACCAGCGCGGGGCGCTCACCCCCGGCGAGAGGTACAACCAGATCATCGACGAGTGGACCCATTGCCGCGAGCGCGTCACCGAGGCCATGATGGCCGAGCTGCGCGTGGACCAGCGCGACGGCAAGCCCTTCCTCAACCCCATCCGCCTCATGGTGGACTCGGGCGCCCGCGGCAGCCAGGATCAGGTGCGGCAGCTCGCCGGCATGCGCGGCCTCATGGCCAAGCCGTCCGGCAAGATCATCGAGACGCCGATCCTGTCGAACTTCCGCGAGGGCCTCACGGTCCTCGAGTACTTCTCCTCCACCCACGGCGCCCGCAAGGGCCTGGCCGACACGGCCCTCAAGACCGCCGACGCGGGCTATCTCACCCGGAAGCTCGTGGACGTGGCCCAGAGCGTCGTCGTGACGACGGAAGACTGCGGGACGCTCAACGGCATCACCAAGGGCGTCATCTACAAGGGCGAGAAGGTCGAGGTCTCCCTGGCCCAGTCGATCTACGGGCGCATCGCCCGGGACACGATCACCGATATCGTCACCGACGAGATCCTGGTCCGCGAGAACGACATCATCACCGAAGAGGTCGCCCGGAAGATCGAGAACATCGGCTTCACGAAGATCCGCGTGCGGTCTCCGCTGACCTGCGAGGCGTCCAACGGCATCTGCGCCCGCTGCTACGGGATGGACCTTTCCCTCGGGACCCTGGTTGAGGAGGGTACGGCCGTCGGCATCATCGCGGCCCAGTCCATCGGCGAGCCGGGCACGCAGCTGACGATGCGGACGTTCCACATCGGCGGCGTCGCGGTCAAGACGGCCGAGGAGTCCAAGATCTTCTCCAAGAGCAAGGGCGTCGTGAAGCTCGTCAACGTCAAGGTCGTGCCCACGCGGGACGAGCAGCTCATCGTCGTCAACCGGAACGGCGAGCTGGTCCTTGTCGACGAGAAGGACCGCGAGATCGAGAAGTACATCCTGCCCTCGGGTTCCTACCTGCGGGTCCGCGAGGGGGCCAAGGTCAAGCCGCGGGAGCTCCTGGCCCAGTGGGACCCGCACAACGTGCCCATCATCGCGGGAAAGGACGGCGTCGTCCGCTACGAGGACATCAAGAAGGGCGAGACGATGCAGGAGGAGCGCGACCCGCGCTCGGGCGTGCTCCGGCGCGTCATCATGGAACACAAGGGCGAGCTGCACCCGCAGCTCGTCATCTCGGACGAGAAGGGCGTGGTGCTCGAGGTGCACCCGCTGCCGGAAAAGGCCCACATCGAGGTGGAGGAGGGCCAGAAGGTCAAGGCGGGCGTGATTCTCGCCAAGAACCCCCGCGAGATCGGCGGCACCCAGGACATCACGGGCGGCCTGCCGCGGGTGACGGAGCTCTTCGAGGCCCGCAAGCCCAAGGAGCCCGCCGTGATCGCCGAGATCGACGGGATCGTCGAGCTCGGGGAGAAGAAACGCGGCCGCCGCACGATCCTCGTGAAGAACGAGGAGACGGGGATCGAGAAGCCCCACGTGGTGCCGCTCGGACGCCACATCCGCGTCCACACGGGCGACCGGGTGCGCGCGGGCGACCCCCTCATCGAAGGGCCGCTCGTCCCGCACGACATCCTGCGCATCCGCGGGGAAGAGGAAGCCCAGCAGTACATCCTCCGCGAGGTGCAGTCCGTCTATCGGGCCCAGAACGTCACGATCAACGACAAGCATGTGGAGCTGATCATCGCGCAGATGATGCGCAAGGTCCGCATCCAGAATCCGGGCGACACGCCGTTCCTTCCCAACGCGGTCGTGGACAAGTTCCGCGTGCGGGACGAGAACAACAAGGCGCGGAAGGCGGGCAAGAAGCCGGCCACGTTCAAGCCCCTGCTCCTCGGCGTCACCAAGGCCGCCATCCAGTCGGAGAGCTTCATCGCGGCCGCCTCCTTCCAGGAGACGACCAAGGTCCTCACGGACGCGGCCCTGGCCGGACGGCGCGACGAACTGGTGGGGCTCAAGGAGAACGTCATCGTCGGCCACATGGTCCCGGCCGGCACCGGTTTCAAGAAATACCTCAACATGAAGCTCCACCGCGAGGAGCCCCAGGTGGAACCGCCCGCGCAGGAGGAACTGGTGCCGGCGTAGAGGGCCGGTTGACTTCAAGGAAAGGATCCCTATAATAGGCGGGCCTATGCCGACGATCAACCAGCTGGTCCGGAACGGGCGGCGCAAGCCGAAGTACAAGTCCAAGTCGCCCGTCCTGGAGTCCAACCCGCAGAAGCGCGGCGTGTGTCTTATCGTCAAGACGATGACGCCCAAGAAACCCAACTCCGCCCTGCGGAAGATCGCCCGCGTCCGGCTCTCCAGCGGCCGCGAGACGACCGCCTATATCCCGGGCGAGGGGCACAACCTCCAGGAGCACTCCATCGTGCTCGTGCGCGGCGGCCGCGTGCGCGACCTGCCGGGCGTGCGGTACCATATCATCCGCGGCACGCTCGACTGCGCCGGCGTCGAGGACCGCAAGACCAGCCGCTCCAAGTACGGCGTCAAGAAGCCGAAGTAGCAGCGAGGAAGAGCGATGCCCGCCAAGTTCAAGTCCTTCGAACACCTCCTGAGGCCGGACCCCCGCTTCAAGAACAAGATGGTGGGGAAGTTCATCAACTGCCTCATGCGGGGAGGCAAGAAGTCGCTGGCCCAGCAGATCTTCTACGACGCCCTCGGCGAGGTGAAAAAGAAGGTGCCCGACAAGGAGCCCGTGGACATCTTCCTGACCGCCATCAATAACGTCAAACCCGTCATTGAGGTGCGCTCCCGGCGCGTCGGCGGCGCCACCTACCAGGTCCCCGTCCCCGTGCCCGCCAAGCGCCAGATCTCCCTGGCCTACCGCTGGATCATCGGCGCCGCCCGCGGGAAGAAGGGCCGGCCCATGCACCTCAAGCTCGCCGACGAGCTGCATGCCGCCTACCGCGGCGAGGGCGAGGCCATGAAGAAGCGCGAGGACGTCCACAAGATGGCGGAAGCCAACAAGGCTTTCGCCCACCTCGCGTACTAGGGCCGCCGCCATGGGGTGAGCCTCGAACGGATCCGCAACTTCGGCATCATCGCCCACATCGACGCCGGAAAGACCACGACCACGGAGCGCGTCCTCTTCTACACGCGCAAAATCCACAAGGTCGGCAACGTCGACGAGGGCACCACCGAGACGGACTGGCACCCCGAAGAGCGCCGCCGGGGGATCTCCATCTTTTCGGCCGCCGTCACCTGCGAGTGGCGAGGCCACATGCTCAACCTCATCGACACGCCCGGACACGTGGACTTCACCGCCGAGGTCGAACGGTCCCTCCGGGTGCTCGACGGCGCCGTCGTTGTCTTCGACGCGGTTCACGGCGTGGAGGCCCAGTCCGAAACCGTCTGGCGCCAGGCCGTCCGGTACGGCGTTCCCCGCCTGGTCTACGTCAACAAGATGGATCGCCCCGGCGCCTCCTATGAGGGCGCCCTCGAGTCCATGAGGCGCAAGCTGTCCGCCCGTCCCGTCCCCGTCACGATCCCGTGCGGCGCGGAATCGGCCTTCCGCGGGGTCATCGACCTTCTGTCCATGACCCTTCTGACCTTTCAGGGCGAACGCGGCGAGGAGGTTCAGCGGGCGCCCCTTCCGGACGAGCTCCGGGCCGAGGCGGAGATGTACCGCGAAAGCCTCGTCGAGACCGCCAGCGAGTTCTCCGACGAGGTGCTGGCCGGCGCCCTCGAGGGGCGGCCCGTTCCGGAGGCGGCCCTCCGCGCCGCCCTGCGCGCCGGCGCCGTCGCGGGGAAAATCCAACCCGCCTACGCCGGTTCGTCGCTTCACAACCAGGGCGTCCAGCCGCTGCTCGACGGAGTGGTGGACTTCCTTCCCTCGCCGGCCGACGTGCCCGTGGTCTCCGGGCGCGATCCCGAAACCGACGAGCCCCGCTCCCTGGACCTGCGCAAGGACCGCGTCCTGTGCGCCCTGGCCTTCAAGACGGAGACGGACAAGCACGGGGAACTGACGTACGTGCGCGTCTACACGGGGACGCTGCGCGCGGGGGACGCCTTCTACAACCCCCGTCTGGGCCGCATGGAGCGCACCCAGCAGATGTACCGCATGTTTTCCCACGCCCGCGCGGAGAGCCTCCTTGAAGCCGGACCCGGCGAAATCGTCGCCCTCGTGGGCCTCAAGCAGACGATGACCGGAGACACGCTCTGCGACCGCAAGCGCCCGATCGTTCTGGAGGCCATGCGCTTTCCCGAGCCGGTCCTTTCCGTGTCCATCGAGCCGCGCTCCAGCGCGGACAAGGACAAGCTCGACGAGGTGCTGCGCCGCCTGATGAAGGACGATCCCACATTCAAGGTGGGACAGGATCCGGACACGGGCCAGACGATCCTGCACTGCATGGGGGAGCTTCATGCGGAGATTCTTCTCTACCGGATCCGCAACGAGTTCAACGTGCCCGCCAATATCGGCGAGCCCCGCGTGGCCTACCGCGAGGCGATCCTGGCCCCCGCGCGGGCCGAGGAGCGCTGCGCGGTGAAAGCGGGGGAGAAAACGCTCTTCGGGCATGTGGAGCTGGAGCTTCGGCCCAGCCCGGGGGCCCTGGCTCCGGTCGTGAAGGTGGAGCTTCCGCCCGATCGGGAGAAGGATCTGCGGCGGTTCCTCCCGGCGATCAAGGAAGGGGCGCTTTCCGCGGCGGGGTCGGGGGCGCTGGCCGGGTTCCCGATGATCTATCTCGAAGTGGCGGTCGTCGGCGGATCGGTCACGCCGGAATCGGCCGAGCCGGCCTACAGCGCCGCCGCGGTCAACGCCTTCGCCAGGGCGCTCCGGGAGGCTCCTTCGACGATTCTCGAGCCGCACATGAAGTTCGAGGTGACGGTTCCCGACGAATACGCCGGAGGGGTCCTCCACGACCTGCAGCGCCGGGGGGCGGAAATCACGGACGTGTCGGCCGCGGGAGGCGCCCGGTCGATCCGCGGGCACGTGCCGCTGTCGAAGATGTTCGGGTACACGACGACGCTGCGGTCGCTCACCCAGGGGCGGGGGCAGCATCTGCTGGAACCCTTCGAATACCGGCCGCTGCCGCCCGAGGAACTGGAGCGGTTCAAAGGATAAGGGGGGAAATAAAAAAACGGGCGCCGTCTCGCCCCGATGGCGCCCGCCGGACGGACGTCCGTCCCATAAATAATACGTTCGCGGGACCGTCGGCGGGAGGAAAAAATTCCGCGCGGTCCCGCCGGGCGTTTCGCTTGACTTCGAAAATCGCGTTTGTATACTAACGGCTCGCTTTATGGCCCAGAGAATACGCATTCGGATCGAAGGCTACGACCACGAGATCATCGACCAGTCGGCGATGGAGATCGTCAACACCGCCAAGCGCACGGGCGCCAAGGTGCGCGGTCCCATCCCGCTGCCCACGAAGATCGAGCGGATCACCGTGCTGCGTTCCCCTCACGTGGACAAGAAGTCCCGCGAGCAGTACGAGATCCGGACCCACAAGCGCGTCGTCGATATCACCGAACCCACGGCCAAGACGATCGACGAGCTGCGGAACCTCAACATGCCCGCGGGCGTCGACATCCGCGTCAAGGCCATGCTGGACGAGAAGTAGCCATGGCGGAACTTCCTCTCTACGCGAAGGACGGGTCGAACGCCGGCACGATCACGGTGGACGAGAAGGTCTTCGGCGACAAGGTCCGCAAGCGCCTCCTTCACCAGGTGATCGTGATCTACGAAGCCAACCGGCGCGAAGGAAACGCCCACACGAAGACCCGGGGCGAGGTCGAGGGGTCCACGCGCAAACCCTGGCCTCAGAAGCATACGGGGCGCGCCCGGGCCGGAACGATCCGCTCGCCGCTGTGGGTCAAGGGCGGCGTGGTCTTCGGCCCGCGCAAGCGGGAATACCGCCTGACCCTTACCGATTCCATGCGCCGCGCGGCCCTCGACAGCGCGCTTCTCGGAAAGATTCGTGACAAGGAAGTCTCCGTCATCGAGGGCGTGGAGTTCTCCAAGCCCCGCACCAAGGATATGGCCGGTCTCCTTCGCCGGATCGGATTCACGCGGACGGTGCTCCTGGCCCTTCCCAAGGCGGAGCGGAATGTCTATCTTTCGGCCCGGAACCTTCAGGACGTCACGGTCCGTCCCGTCCAGGAACTCAACGCCTACGAGGTCCTTCGCCATAAGAATTTGCTTCTGACGCGCGAGGCGCTGGAGGCCCTTCTGGCCCGCCGGAAGGCCGCGGCGTCCGACGGGGGGGCCAAGGCATGAAGAACCCCTGGGAAATCATCCGCAAGCCCCTCGTCACCGAGAAGTCGATGGCGAAACAGCAGAAAGGCGTTTACACCTTCATCGTCGCCCGGGAAGCGACCAAGCCCGAGATCAAGAACGCCGTCGAGCAGGCGTTCCGGGACAAGAACATCCGGGTGGGCGAGGTGCGCGTCGTCAACGTGAAGGGCAAGAGCAAGCGGATGAAGAACCAGGTTCTGGAGGGCCGCCGCCGGGACTGGAAGAAGGCGTACGTGACCCTCGTCGAAGGAAGGCTGGACATCATCTGATATGCCGGTACGGGAATACAAGCCGATCACGCCGGGCCGCCGCGGGGCCACGGTTTCGGACTTCTCGGACATCACCAAGACGGAGCCCGAGAAGCGCCTGACCGAGGCGCTGCGCAAGACCGGCGGGCGCAACAACGTGGGGCGCCTCTCCGTCCGCCACATCGGCGGCGGCCACAAGCGGCGTTACCGGGTCATTGACTTCCGGCGGGATAAGGACGACGTCCCCGGGGTCGTGGAAGCCATCGAGTACGATCCCAACCGGTCGCCCCGCATCGCGCTGGTCAAATATCGCGACGGTGAGCGCCGGTACATTCTGGCGCCGCAGGGGCTCAACGTGGGGGACGAGGTCCTCTCCGGCGAGAAAGTGGAGCCCAAGGTGGGCAACGCCATGCCCCTGAGGAACATCCCGACGGGGCTGCTCATCCATAACGTCGAATTGACGCCGGGGCGCGGCGGGCAGCTCGTGCGGAGCGCCGGCACGTTCGCGCAGCTTCTGGCCAAGGAAGGAAATTACGCGGACGTGCTTCTTCCCTCCGGGGAGATCCGCAAGATCCACGTGCGCTGCCGCGCCACGATCGGCCAGCTCGGCAACGCCGACTGGGCCAACGTGGTTCTCGGCAAGGCGGGGCGCAAGCGCTGGCTGGGCATTCGTCCGACCGTGCGCGGAAAGGCCATGAACCCGATTTCGCACCCCTGCGGCGGCGGCGACGGCCGCGGCGGCGTGGGGCGCCATCCGTGCAACTGGAAGGGGACCAAGCTCGCCAAGGGCGGCAAGACCCGCCGGGCCAAGAAGCCGTCGGGGCGCTTCATTGTGAGGTTCCGGCGCCAGGGTCCCCAGCAGAATACGCGAAGGTAACGCGCCATGAGCCGTTCGCTCAAGAAGGGGCCGTACGTCGATCCGAAGCTGGCGGCCAAGGTCGCCAAAGCCCGCTCCGCCGGAGCCCGCGATCCCATCAAGACCTGGTCGCGGCGGTCGACGATCGTTCCCGACTTCGTCAATCAGACGTTCCTGGTGCACAACGGAAAGACCTTCGTCAAGGTGTTCGTGACGGAGGACATGGTGGGGCACAAGCTCGGCGAGTTCGCCCCCACGCGCACGTTCCGGGGTCATCCGGGCACGCGCGAGGCGGCCGCCGCCGAAGGCAAGGCCCCGGCCGGAGGGAAGAGCTAGATGGCCGCCGTCGACGCCCCGACCTCCGCCCCGAAGGGCGATGCGCCCGCGGCTCTTCCGCCGCGGTTCACCGCGCGCCTGCGGTATGCGCGCATCTCGGCCCGGAAAATGCGGGCCGTCGTGGACCTCATCCGGGGGAAGGATTACAACACCGCCATCTCGATCCTGCGGGCGTGCCCCAAGCGGGGCGCCATGTTCTGCAAGAAGCTTCTCGAGAGCGCCTACGGGAACGCCGTCAATGAGGCGCGGGAACGGAACCTCGACCTCGACGGGAACCGCCTCCACCTCGTGGAAGCGCGCGTGGATCCGGGGCCGATGATCAAGCGGTGGCGGCCGTCGTCGGTGCGCCGTCCGTATATGATCCGCAAACGGCTCTGCCACGTGATCTTCACGCTGGAGGAGCGCGAGCTCAAGGAATCCAAGAAGGACCGGGCGCGCCGCCAGAAGGCGGAGCGGCAGCGCGCCAAGGCGGCCGCGGGCGCGGCCGCGCCGGGAGGCGGCAAGGGCGCCGCCCCCGAGAAGCCCCCCGGACCCGCCCCGACGACGGAGGAGAAGAAGTAGATGGGCCAGAAGGTCAACCCGCTCGCCTTCCGTATGGGCGTCACCGACGTGTGGCGCTCGCGCTGGTACGCCGGGAAGAAGAATTTCGGCGACTGGCTCGTCCAGGACTACCGCATCCGGCAGTTCATCCGGAAGGAGTACGGGTTCGCCGGGATCGCCCGCATCGACGTCGAGCGCATCGGCGAGAAGGTGAAGGTGACCCTCTTCGCCGCGCGGCCCGGGCTTATTATCGGGAAGCGCGGCGCCAAGGTGGACAAGCTCAGCGAGGACGTCGGGGGCCTGGTCGGCCGCTCGGTCGAGGTGGACGTCAAGGAACTGGATAACCCCGAGCTCAATGCTCAGATCGTCGCGGAGGCGATCGCCGAGCAGCTCCAGAAGCGCTCCCCCTATCGCCGGACCATGCGGCGGTACGGGGAGATGGTCATGGATCTGGGCGCCAAGGGCGTCAAGCTCATCTGCAAGGGCCGCCTGGGCGGGGCCGAGATCGCCCGTTCGGAGCGGCTGGTTCTGGGCCGCATCCCCCTGAACACGCTGCGCGCGGACATCGACTACGGCACGGCCACCGCCGTTCTGACGAAGGGGACGATCGGCGTGAAGGTCTGGGTCTACAAGGGCGAGAAATTCGAGGAAAAGCGCAAACCCGTCCCCGCCGCCGCGGGGACCCCGGCGTAAGGACGGAAAGGATCAGGCGCCATGTTGATGCCCAAGCGGGTCAAGTACCGCAAGAGCCAGCGCGGCCGGATCAAGGGCGTGGCCACGCGGTGCAACCGCGTCGCCTTCGGCGATTTCGGCCTGATGTCCCTGGAATCCGGGTGGCTCTCCGCCAAGGAGATCGAGGCGGGCCGCGTGGCCGCCAGCCACGCCATGGGCACCGAGGGGCGCCTGTACATCCGCGTCTTCCCCCATAAATCCGTCACGGCCAAACCCGCGGAGGTCCGGATGGGCCAGGGCAAGGGCGAGCCGGAGTACTACGCCGCCGTCATCCGGCCGGGAACGGTCCTGTACGAGGTCGCCGGCGTCACCGAGGATTTCGCGCGCCAGCTTTTCAGCAACATCGCCCATAAGATGTCCCTCCGATGCAAGATGGTGCGCCGCCATGGCTAAGGGGAAGAAGAACTACCACGAGATGCCCGACGAGGAGCTCAAGCGGGAGCTCGACGGCCTCGTCCAGGGCCTGTTCAATCTGAGGTTTCGAAAGGTCACCGACGTCGTCGAGGACCCGGCGGCCTTCAAGAAGCACCGTCGCGAAATCGCCCGGATCAAGACCATCCTTCGCGCCCGTGAAATCAAAGCCGCAAAAAAGTAAAGCGTCCGGAAAATCCGCCGGAAAGGCCAAGGCCGACCCCGCGCCTTCGAAGGCCGGACTGAGCAAGTCCGAGCTCAACGAGTTCCGGGATCTCCTTCTTCATCGCAAGCGCGTCCTCCAGGGGGACGTCCGCGGCCTGGAGGGGGAGGCCATGAAAAAGGGACCCGACGGCGCGGGCGACCTGTCCACCCTTCCCATGCACCTGGCGGATCTGGGCACGGACAGCTTCGAACAGGACATCTCCCTGGGCCTCATGGAAAGCGAAAGCGACGAGCTTCAGCAGATCGAGGAGGCTCTCGAACGCATCCGCGACGGCAGCTTCGGACTCTGCGAGGGCTGCCACAAGAAAATTCCCAAGGAGCGCCTTCGCGCCATTCCCTACGCCCGCCTCTGCGTGCATTGCAAGAAGAAGGAAGAGGGCCTATAATCGAACGCGGTATGCGCCATGCCGCGCTCTTCCTGGCCATCGCCCTCACCGGCGCGGCCCTCGACCTGCTGACCAAGCACCTGGCCTTCCAGCACGTCCCCCGCGGCGGCGAGATCGTCGTCATCGACGGATTCTTCAGCCTGGGCCATACCACCAACCCGGGGATCATCTTCGGGAAGTTCCCCGCGGGCCGCACCCTCTGGCTCATCGTCTCCATCGCCGCCATCCCGGCGATCCTGGCCATCTTTTTCTCGGTCCGCAACCCGCGCTGGATCCTCACCGTCACCCTCGGCATGATCCTGGCCGGCACGCTGGGGAACATGTACGACCGCGTCTTCACCGCCGAGCACGCCGTCCGCGATTTCATCAAGTTCTACTACCGCACCGCGTCGGGCGAGGAACGCGTCTGGCCGCTCTTTAATCTGGCGGACTCCTACATCTGCGTGGGCGTCTTCCTCCTGTCGATCGAGATGCTCTTCTTCGACGAGAAGAAAAAGAAAAAGGCCCCCGCGCCTCCGGCCCCGGAGCCCGCCCCCGCGTCCGCGCCGTCCCCCGGCCCGGATCCCGCCGCCCCATGACGGCCGACCTCTCCGTCCGGCTCGGCCCCCTGGAACTGGCCAACCCGGTGCTCGTCGCCTCCGGAACCTTCGGCGCGCTCATGGATCGCGTCCTCGACGTCGGACGCCTCGGGGGCGTCGTCGAGAAAACCATCACCCTCGAGCCGCGCAAGGGCAACCCGCATCCCCGCGTGTGGGAAACCCCCGGCGGCATGCTCAACTCGATCGGACTGGACGGACCCGGCCTCGAAGGCTGGATCCGCAAGCGTTATCCCCAGGTGAAGGATTACCCCTGCCGCCTGATCCTCAGCGTCTCGGGCCGCACCGTCGAAGAGTTCGCGCTCCTCGTGCGGCGCCTGGACCAGCTTCCCCGCGTGGATGCCTTCGAGCTCAACATCTCCTGCCCGAACGTCTCCCATGGGATGGACTTCGCCACCGACCCGGCCCTCACCGAGCAGGTGGTGCGCCTCTGCAAGCGGGCCACCTCCCGCCCCGTCTTCGCCAAACTCACTCCCAACGTCACCGACATCGTCGCGATCGCCCGCGCCGCCGTCGCGGGCGGAGCCGACGGCCTTTCGGCCATCAACACGCTCCGGGGCATGGCCATCGACTGGAGGACCCGCCGGCCCTGCATCGGCGCCGTCACGGGCGGCCTTTCGGGCCCCGCCGTCCGCCCCGTCGCCGTCCGCATGGTCTGGGAAATCGCCGGCGCCCTCCCGGGCGTCCCCGTCCTCGGAATCGGGGGCATCACGACCGTCGACGACGCGCTCGAATTCATCGTGGCCGGCGCCTCGGCCGTCCAAGTGGGCACCGCCAACTTCCGCGATCCCGCCGCCGCCGCCCGCATCGTGGAGGCCCTCCCGGCCCGCCTGGCCGAGGCGGGCGTCGCGCGCGTGCGGGACCTCATCGGGACCTGCGCCGTCAAGCCGGGCGGCGGCTCGCCGTCCTTGCCCCCGGAGGGCGGACCGGTATAATACGGGGAAGGATGATCCCCCCCGTTCTGACCCTCCTGGTAGCCGGCGCCGCCCCCCTCTGGGGCCAGGGGGCGCGCTTCCCGGACGGGGCGCGGCTGGCCGTCCAGGCGGCGCCCGAGCCGGACCTTTCCGCCGCCGCCGTCCCCGCGCCCGCCGCGGAAGCCGCCGTCCCCGGTCCCGTTCGCCGCCCCTTCGTCCCCGGCGCCGCCGCGCCGTTCGCGTTCCCCGAAACCTCGGCGCCGCCCTCCTACGACTGGCGCTCGCCCGTCATCTTCGACGTCCCGTAGCCCCCCGGCTTCCGGTCCGTTCCCCTCCGTCCGTTCCGCCTTTTTTCGAAGGTCCCTGCCATGGAAATGGAAGCCGTCGTCGAGTGGGTCGGGAAGCTCCTGGGGCGCTTCTTCGGCACGCAGAACGAGCGGGCGCTCCGGCGCTACTGGAAGCTCGTGCGCGAGAAGATCAACCCCCTCGAGCCCCGGATGGCCGAGCTTCCGGACGAAGCCTTTCCCAAAATGACCCGCGCGTTCCGGGAGCGCCTGGGCCGCGGCGAGTCCCTGGACGATCTTTTGCCGGAAGCCTTCGCCGCCGTGCGCGAAGCCGCCCGCCGGGCCGTCCGCATGCGCCACTTCGACGTGCAGCTCATCGGCGGCGCGGTCCTCCACGAAGGCAAAATCGCCGAAATGGCCACGGGCGAAGGCAAGACCCTCGTGGCCACCCTGGCCGCCTACCTCAACGCCCTGGCGGGGAAGGGCGTCCACGTCGTCACCGTCAACGACTACCTGGCCCGGCGCGACACCCAGTGGATGGGCCCGGTGTACGACCTCCTGGGCGTCACCGTCGGCTGCATCCAGCACGACGAGTCCTTTCTCTACGATCGCGCGTACAACCCCGACCCCCAGGATCGCCTCCACAACCTGCGCCCCTGCCCCCGCCGCGAGGCCTACGCGGCCGACATCACCTACGGCACCAACAACGAGTTCGGCTTCGACTACCTGCGCGACAACATGAAGTTCCGCAAGGAGGACCAGGTCCAGCGCGGCCACGCGTACGCCATCGTGGACGAGGTGGACTCGATCCTCATCGACGAGGCCCGCACCCCCCTCATCATCAGCGGTCCCACCGACGAGGCCACCGACAAGTACTACACGGCGGATCGCGTCGCCCGCCGGCTCACCCGCGGCGAGGAGATCGTGCTCGAAGACCGCTCCAAGAAGCACACCGGCGATTTCATCGTGAAGGAAAAGGAGCACATCGTCTTCCTGACCGACCAGGGCGTCGAAAAGGCGGAGAAGCTCGTCGGAGTCCCCAGCTTCTACACCGGCGAAAACATGGAGTGGCCCCACTTCATCGAGACCGCCCTCAAGGCCCACTACCTCTACCAGCGGGACCGCGACTACGTCGTCAAGGACGGCGAGGTCATCATCGTGGACGAGTTCACCGGGCGCATGATGCCCGGGCGGCGCTGGAGCGACGGCCTGCACCAGGCCGTCGAGGCCAAGGAAGGGCTCCCCATCCAGCAGGAATCGCAGACCTACGCCACGATCACCCTTCAGCATTACTTCAAGCTTTACGCGAAACTCGCCGGCATGACCGGCACGGCCGCCACGGAGGCGATGGAGTTCGAGAAGATCTACGGCCTGGAGGTGGTCGTCATTCCCACGAACAAGCCGCTCCGGCGCGTCAATCTCCCGGACGTGGTCTACGGCACCGAGGAGGAGAAGTTCGACGCCATCGAGGAGGAGATCGTCCGCCTGCACGCCACGGGCCGTCCGATCCTCGTGGGGACGACCTCGATCGAGAAGTCCGAGAAGCTCTCGGAGCGGCTCAAGATGCGGGGGATCCCGCACGAGGTCCTCAACGCCAAGCATCACGAGAAGGAGGCGTACATCGTCGCGCGCGCCGGGCAGCGCGGCGCGGTCACCATCGCCACCAACATGGCCGGCCGCGGGACGGACATCCTCCTGGGACCGGGGGTCGCCGAGATCGGGGGCCTGCACATCCTGGGCACCGAGCGCCACGAGGCCCGCCGGGTGGACAACCAGCTCCGCGGCCGCGCGGGCCGCCAGGGGGACCCCGGCTCCTCGCAGTTCTTCCTCTCGCTCGAGGACGATCTCTTCCGGAAATTCGCCCCGCCCTGGATGAAGGGGATGCTTCAGAAGATGGGCCTGCGGGACGGCGAGCGGATCGAGTCGCCGCTGGTCACCCGGGCCATCGGACGCGCGCAGAAGAACGTGGAGAACCACAACTTCGACATCCGCAAGAATCTCGTTGAATACGACCAGGTGCGCAACGAGCAGCGCCGCGTCATCTACTCCCTCCGCCAGCGGATCCTCGAGGGCGAGGACATGCGCTCCACGGTTCTCGAGATGGCCGGCCGGCGGATCGCGGATGCCGTGGGGCGGTTCTTCCCGCGCGGCGGGGAGCCCGACCCCGCGGGGCTGTCCGACTGGTTCCGATCCAAGTTCGGGGCCGATCCGGACCTTGAAGGCGCCGAGCGCCAGGGGCCCGAGGAGCTGGCGGCCCGCCTGACGGAGCAGGCGGACCGGATCTACCGCGAGCGGGAGACCGCCGTGGGCCGGACCGAACTCCGCCGCGCGCTGTCGGCGCTGGCCCGCCGGACGATGCCCGAGCACGGCGACGTGGCGCGCAACTTCGCCGAGTTCGCCCGCCAGGTCCGCCAGGACTTCGGAGTGGAGGTGCCGGAAGGGCTCCTGCGCCTTCCGCCGCCCGCGATGGTGGACGCCGTCGCCGAGACCGTGGAACGCGAGAAGCCCGAGGACGTCGCCCGGGCGGGCGCCCACACGCTGCGCGCCATCGAGAGGTTCGTGCTTCTCTCCAAGATCGACGAGAAGTGGAAGGACCTCCTCTATCACATGGACCAGCTTCGGGACGTCATCGGCATGCGCGGCTTCGCGCAGCAGGACCCGAAGCTCGAGTACAAGCGCGACGCCACGATGTTCTTCCAGTCCATGATGGAAGGCATCGAAGAGGACGTCACCAGCCTCGTCTTCCGCATGACCCAGGTGGGCGCGGACGAGGCGCGCCTGGCGCGCCGGTGGAAGGCGGCGGAGTTCCGCAAGGACGAGATCGGCCAGTTCGCCCTGGCGCCGGGCGGGCCCAACGGGGACGGAGCCGCCCGCGGGGAGGAGGAGAAGCCCCGGCCGGTCCGCGCCCAGAAGAAGCCCGGCCGCAACGAGCCCTGCTGGTGCCAGTCGGGCAAGAAGTACAAGAAGTGTCACTGGCCGAATTAGGCGGATCCGGTCCCCCATGGGGTTTCTGCTGGACGCGGGGTACGTGGCGGCGGGCGTGGCGGCCGCCCCCTGGGTGGCCTTCAAGCTGGCCACGGACGCCCGCTGGCGCCACCGCCCGACCGAGCGCCTGGGGTTCGTCCCCCGCGCCCCGAAAGGAGAGCCGGTTCTCTGGGTCCATGCCGCCTCCGTGGGGGAAGTCAATCTCGTGCGACCTCTGGTGCGCCGCCTGCGGGAGCGGCACCCGCGCCTGCGCCTGCACGTGACGACGCTCACGCGCGCCGGTCGGGAGAACGCCGAAAGCGCTTTCCCCGGGGCCAGCGTCTCGTACTTCCCGCTCGACCTCTCCGGGGCCGCTCGCCGGGCGCTGCGGCGCGTGGCCCCCCGCGCCGTCGTCCTCGTGGAGCTGGAGGTCTGGCCGAACTTCGTCTCCGAGTGCGCCCGCGCGGGCGTGCCCGTGGGCATCGTCAACGGCCGGATCACCGAGCGTTCCTTCCGCCGGTACCGCCGGTTCCGCGCTCTCTTCGGGCCGGCCTTCCGGAAACTCGCCGCCGCGGGCGCCCGGGACGCCGAAGCCGCCGAGCGCCTGCGCGCCCTGGGAGTGGCGTCCGTGCGCGTCACCGGCAACCTCAAGTACGACGCGGCGCTGGACTTCGATCCGGAGCAGGTCGAACCGGAGTGGCGCGCCCTTCTGGGTCTGGGGGATGCTCCGGTGCTCGTGGCCGGCAGCACCCACGACCCCGAAGAGCGGATCCTGGTCGAGACGTACCGGCGTCTCCAGGCCACCTATCCCAGGCTCCGCCTCGTCCTGGCCCCGCGCCACCTCGAGCGCGTTCCGGAGGTCCAGAAAACGGTTGAAGCGGCCGGATTCCGATGTTATAAGAGGTCCCAATTGTCCCCCGGCGTCCCGGCGGACGGCGTTCTCCTTCTCGACACCGTGGGCGAACTGGCCCGCGTCTATTCCGTGGCGACGGCGGTTTTCATCGGCGGGACCTTCTGCGCCCGGGGCGGCCAGAACATGCTGGAGCCCGCGGCGCTCGGGAAACCCGTCGTCAGCGGGCCGAGCCTGTCGAACTTCGAGGAGGTGGCCCGCGCGCTCGTCGAGGCCGGCGGGATGAGGGTCCTCGACAACCCGATCGAGCTGGCGCTGGCGATCGGGGAGCTGGTGCGGGATCCGGAGCGGGCCCGCCAGGCGGGCGCCCGCGCCCGCGCGGCGGTCGCCGCCGGACGCGGGGCTCTCGAGGCCACGGTGGACCTCGTCGAGACGGAACTCTTGAAAGGACGGGCGGACGATGGGCAGGGACGGTAAGTGGTTCTTCACGTCCGAGGCGGTCTGCATGGGCCACCCGGACAAAATGTGCGACCAGATCTCCGACGCGATCCTCGACGCGATCCTCAAGGACGATCCGGAGGCGCGCGTGGCGTGCGAAACGCTCGTCAAGACCGGCTTCGTCCTCGTGGCCGGCGAAATTACCACGAAGACCTACGTGGAAGTGCCGGAGGTCGTCCGCCAGACGATCAAGGAAATCGGCTACGACTCCAGCGAGATCGGCTTCGATTACCACACCTGCGGGATTCTCACGTCCATCTCCCAGCAGTCCGCCGACATCGACGAGGCCGTCAGCGCCGACAGCGAGCGCGGCAAGGAGCTGGGCGCGGGCGACCAGGGGATCATGTTCGGCTACGCCACCAACGAGACCGAAACCTACATGCCGCTGCCGATCGATCTGGCCCGCCGCATCTGCCTGAGGGCCGCGGAGGTGCGCCAGAGCGGCGAGCTTCCCTGGCTGCGGCCGGACGGCAAGGCGCAGGTGACGATCGAATACGAGGGCGCCCGGCCCGTCCGCGTCCACACCGTCGTCTGCTCGCTCCAGCACTCCCCGAACGTCACCCTCAAGCAGATCCGCGCCGAGGTCATCGAACGGATCGTCCGCCCGATCCTGCCGCCGGGACTCGTGGACAAGAACGTGATCTACCATATCAACCCCTCGGGACGGTTCGTCATCGGCGGCCCGCAGGGGGACTGCGGCATGACCGGCCGCAAGATCATCGCCGACACCTACGGGGGCATGGGGCACCATGGAGGCGGCGCCTTCAGCGGAAAGGATCCCACCAAGGTGGACCGCAGCGCCAGCTATGCCGCCCGGCACGCCGCCAAGAACGTCGTGGCCGCGGGCCTGGCCGACCGTTGCGAGATCCAGCTCGCCTATGCCATCGGCGTGGCCCATCCCCTGGCCGTGTTCGTGGACACGTTCGGGACCGGAAAGATTTCCTCCGAGAAACTCGAGAAGATCGTCCAGGAGCTTTTCGACTTCCGCCCGGCGCGGATCATCGACTACTACAATCTGCGACGGCCGATCTACAAGAACACGGCCCGCTACGGGCACGTGGGCGTGGACCGGCCCGAGTGCACCTGGGAGAAGCTCGAAAAGGTGGAGGCCCTCCGGCGCGCCGCCGGGTTCCGGGCCGATTCCAAGAAGACCGCCCGCAAATAGAGGACCCCCTCCATGGGAGCCAAACTCGCCGTGCCGCGCCGCAAGACCGCCGCCGCCGACGTCAAGGATCCGTCCCTGGCCCCCCGCGGCCGCGGCCGGATCGAATGGGCCGACGGGCAGATGCCCGTCCTGCGCGAAATCCGCGCCCGCTTCGAACGCGAAAAGCCCCTTCGCGGCCACCGCATCGCCGCCTGCCTGCACGTCACGACCGAGACGGCCAACCTGATGCGGACGTTCACGGCCGGCGGAGCCGAAGTCGCTCTCTGCGCCTCGAACCCCCTTTCGACGCAGGACGACACCGCGGCCAGCCTCGTGCGCGACTTCGGGGTGCCCACGTTCGCGATCCGCGGCGAGGATTCCCGCACCTACTACCGCCACATCGAGCAGGCGCTCGACCTCAAGCCCACGATCACGCTCGACGACGGGGCCGATCTCGTCAGCACGATCCACCAGAAGCGCACCGAGCTCATTCCCGGCCTGATCGCCTCGATGGAGGAAACCACGACCGGCGTGCTCCGCCTGCGCGCCATGGCCCGGGACGGGGCGCTCCGGATCCCCGTCGTCTCGGTCAACGACGCCCAGACGAAGTTCATGTTCGACAACCGGTACGGGACCGGGCAGTCCACGCTCGACGGGATTCTTCGGGCCACGAACATTCTCCTGGCCGGGCGGACGTTCGTCGTGGCGGGCTACGGCTGGTGCGGCCGGGGCGTCGCCTCGCGCGCCCGGGGCCTGGGCGCGAAGGTCGTGGTCACGGAGGTCGAACCCATCCGCGCGCTCGAAGCCACGATGGACGGTTTCGTCGTCCTGCCCATGGCGGAGGCCGCCCGGGCCGGCGACGTCTTCTGCACGCTCACCGGGAACAAGGGGGTGCTGCGCCGCGAGCACTTCCAGGCCATGAAGGACGGGGCCGTCGTCTGCAACTCCGGACACTTCAACGTGGAAATCGACCTGGACGACCTGCGGGCGCTCGCGCGGCAGGTCCGGCGGGGCGTTCGCGAGAACGTGGACCAGTACGTGCTCAAGGACGGCCGCTCGATCTATGTCCTCGGGGAAGGGCGCCTCGTGAACCTGGCCTGCGCCGAGGGCCATCCGGCCGCCGTCATGGACATGAGCTTCGCGACCCAGGCGCTCATGGCCGAGTGGTGCGTGAAAAACCGCGACCGGCTCAAGGTGGCGGTGCTCGACGTGCCCCGCGAGGTCGAGCAGACGGTGGCGCGGTTGAAGCTCCGCACGATGGGCGTCTCGATCGACGAGATGACCCCCGAGCAGCGGCGGTACGTGGCGGAGTGGCGCGAGGGGACGTAGGGGGGCGCCCGGGCCGCGCCGCCCATGCCGGACTCCTACCGCATCGCCTTCGTCAAGGACTTCCTCCCCGTCATGCGGGGCGCGGAGAAGGTCCTGGAAGCCTGGTGCGAGGTCTGGCCGGAGGCCGAGATCTACGCCCTCTTTCACACCCGCGGCGCCCTCTCGCCCACCATCGAGTCCAGGCCCATCCACACGAGCTTTCTGCAGCACTTTCCGGCGATTCACCGGCGCTATCCGTACTACCTGCCCTTCATGCCGTCGGCGGTGGAGTCCTTCGACCTGCGGGGGTACGACGTCGTGCTCTCCATGAGCCAGTGCGTCGCCAAGGGCGCGATCACCGACGCGCTGCACGTGTGCTACTGCCTTACCCCCATGCGGTACGTCTGGGACAAGGTGGACGACTACTTCGGCACGGGCCTCAAGCGACGCTTCGCCGCTCCGCTCATCCGATGGCTCCGGGAGTGGGATCTTCGCAGCGTGCCGCGCGTTCACCGGTGGCTGGCTATTTCGACCGAGGTGCGCGACCGCATCCGCCGCCGGTACGGTCGCGAATCCGAGATCGTCTTTCCGCCGGCCGACGACCGCTTCTACACCCCGGCCGACGTCCCGCGCGAGGACTGGTATCTCTATGTGGGGGCGCTCGTTCCCTACAAACGGCCGGATCAGGCGATCGAGGCCTGCCGCGCTCTCGGCCGGCGCCTCAAGGTCATCGGAACGGGAACTCACGAGCGCCGGATCCGCGCCCTCGGACACGCCGAATTCCTGGGCTGGCAGCCCGACGAGGTCGTCCGGGATCACTACCGCCGCTGCCGGGCGCTGCTTTTCCCGGGCGAGGAGGATTTCGGGATCGTTCCCGTCGAGGCGCAGCTCTGCGGCGCGCCCGTCATCGCCTACGCGAAGGGCGGGGCGCTCGACACCGTGAGCCCGGAATCGGGCGTCCTGTACCGGGACTCGCTCGTCGAGGCCATTCGCGCCTTCGAGGCCCGCGCGTTCGATCCGGCCGCCTGCCGCGCGCGGGCCCTGGCGTTTTCCCGCGACCGTCATAAGCGCGAGATCCGCGCCGCCGTGGAGCGCGCCCTTGAAACGCACCGCCGCGGGACTCTAGGATAAACCGAAAGCCGCCCGGACCGGACCCGGAGGCCGCACAAGGATGATCGCCCGTCAACGCACGCTCAAGGCCCTCGCCCTGACGGGGGCCGATCTCGCCCTCACGGCGACGGCCTTCCTGGCGGCGATGTGGCTGCGCTCGCGCCTGCACCGGACGTTTCCGGAACCCTTCTCCTGGACGGCCCACCTGGGGCTTCTTCCGATCGTCCTGGCCGTGTGGGCTCCGCTCCTGTGGCGCTGGGGGCTCCACCGCGCGCAGCGCACCGATCGGCCCGGCCTGGAGCTGTGGAAGGTGTTCCAGACCGTGGCCGCGGGCGGCGCGGTCGTCACCCTCGTGGCCCTCGTCATTCTCCGGCGGTTCGAGCTGTCCCGCGCGTTTCTGGGGCTTTTCCTCTCCCTGGACTTCGTGCTTCTGGCGCTGTTCCGCCTGGCCGCCGTCTCCGTGGCCCATCACCAGCGCAAGCGCGGCTACGACCGGATCTACGTGCTGGTGGTGGGCGCCGGAAAGGCCGCGCGGAGACATCTCGAGCGCCTGGGCGCGCATCCCGAGTGGGGCGTCGAAGTCCGCGGGGTCCTCTCCGAAGGACCGCGCCTGGCCGTCGAGGCCGTCGGAGGCGCGCCCGTGCGGGGGACGCTGGCCGACCTCGCGGAGATCCTCCGCCGGGAGGTCGTGGACGAAGTGCATTTCGCCGTCTCGCGCCGCACTCTGGAGCGCCTGGACGAGGCGATCCGCGTCTGCGACGACATGGGCGTCACGGTTCGCATCGTCCTGGGGCTTCTGGATCGGCTCCATTCGCGGCCCGCGCTGGAGTCCCTCGAAGGAACCCCCCTTCTGACGCTTTCGTCGGCGCCCCGGGACGCCGGGGCCCTCCTCGTGAAGCGCGTCTTCGACGTCGTCGTCAGCGCCGTGGCGCTCGTGGCGTCCTCGCCGATCCTGCTGGCGGCCGCGCTGGCGATCAAGATCACCTCCCCGGACGGCCCGATCATCTTCCGGCAGAAGCGTTCCGGCATGAACGGGCGTGTTTTCACCCTCTACAAGTTCCGCACCATGGTTCCCAACGCCGAGGCCCTGAAGGCCTCCCTCGAGGCGAAAAACGAAATGGACGGGCCGGTCTTCAAGATCCGCAACGACCCGCGCGTCACGCGCGTGGGCCGGATCCTGCGGAAGCTCTCGATCGACGAGCTGCCCCAGCTCTGGAATGTGCTGCGGGGGGACATGTCGATCGTGGGGCCGCGGCCGCCCATCCCGTCGGAAGTCGAGCGCTACGAGCGGTGGCAGCGCCGGCGGCTGTCCATGCGCCCGGGAATCACCTGCATCTGGCAGGTCAGCGGCCGCAACAACGTGGACTTCAAGCGCTGGATGGAGATGGACCTGGAGTACATCGACAACTGGTCGCTCGCCCTGGACTTCAAGATCCTGCTGAAGACGATTCCCGCCGTGCTGAGTTCGCGCGGGGCGAGCTGACCGGCTCTTCCCTCAGGTCCTGGACCACGAGCGTGCGGGCCCAGAGATCGCCCGGCCGCTGGCGCCGCCGCGTGGCCATGAGAAACGACGTTCCCAGAAACACCCCGAGGGGGTACTCCGCGTCGAAAGGCCGCGGGAGGTTCCGCACGAGCGCCCGCCCGAAGCCCGCGCGGCCGCCGTCCTCCCGGACCACCTTGAGCCCGATGATCTTCTTGCCGATCGTCCAGCCGAACGCTCCTTCGAGGAGCGCGTGGTAGGCGACCCGGATTCCGAACCATACGCCCGCCAGCGCCAGCGTCTTCGGATCCGAAAGTTCCAGCGCCGCCGTTTCCGGCACGGCGTTGAGCGCCTCGGCCACCACCCACACGATCGGGTAGAGCGCCATCTGATCGAGCACATGAGCCATCGCGCGCTGGAGGATCTCGCCGGGCACGGGACCCTCCCGCGCCGCGGGCCGCAGGCGTTCCAGGATGAAGCGGCTGCGTTCCCGCAGGAGCGTGAACCCGAGGAAGATCAGCGAAAAGGAGAAAAAGAGCATCGTGATCGGCCAGAAGGCCGCCGCCATCCGGAGCCCGAGGGGCTCGGCTCCCAGCGGGCGCAGCCGCGCCCCGGGCGGCGGCCGCAGCGTCGGGCGAGGAACGGAGGCCGCCTGCGCCGTCGTCGGCCGGGCGAGCACGAGAAGCACCTCTTCGGGACCGGTCGCGGCGGCCAGGCCCGTCACGCGCTTGCCGAGAAGAAGAACCGAGTCGGTGAAGGCGATCCGTTCGGGCGGAGCCGGGCGGTCGCACCCCGGACAGCAGGCCACCCGCAGGGCGACCTCCCGGAACGTCCGGTCTTCCCGGTGGTACGAGAACAGGAGCACCCGATCGCCGTCCAGCACCGCGTCCCAGTGTTCCGCGTCGCCCACGACGAACTCCGAGCGGGGAACGAAGGACGCGCCGTCGAAAAGAAGCGTCTTGACGACCGACGATCCCCGTTCCCGGTAAGCCACCAGCGGCCCCCGGTCGCCGTCCACGGAGGCCGTCAGACGCTCCACCGGGCCGGATTCGGCCACGCGGATTTCGTCGGAAAAGCGTCCCAGGTGCCGGCGGCGGGCCACCACCGAGCGTTCCCACGCGCCGAAGATCCAGGCCTGCCCCCGCGCGGGATCCCGCACGGCGTCCAGGACCGGCCAGGTCTGGCCCAGGTCCGCGCCCCGCACGGTGTCTCCTCCGCGCAGGACCGAATAGCGCGTGCCGAAGAAGACGGTGACCTCGTCCCCTTCGGCCAGGACCCCCGTGGCCTCCCCGAGGAGGGCGAGCGTGCGCCGCAGCCGGAGGGACGGATCCAGAAGCATCAGCCGCGCCGCCGGACCGTCTCCCTCGGCGGGCCGCACGCGGTGGATGACCCCCCAGCCCTCCTCGAGGGCCGAGGCGCGCGGGGCGTCGTACGTCTCCAGGACGAAGCTCAGCTGGATCTGCGCCGCCAGAAGCGCCAGGCTCAAGCCGCCGAAGATGTACGCCAGTCGCCGCTTGCGGAGGTAAAACTCGGAAACGGCCGGGACGGGGGGCGCCGCGCCCACGGCGCGTCACGCCTCCGGAAGGAAGGTGACCCGGAGCGAAACGCGGTACTCGCGGATCTTGCCGTCGACCACCTTGGCCTTGATGGCTTCGACCTCGAGCCCGGTGATGCGGCGCAGGGTCCGGGAGGCGCGCCGGAGGCCCTCCTCGATGGCGGCCTCCACGCTGCGGGGCGAGGAGGCCGTGATCTCGGTGACGCGGGAGACGGCCATACGGTAACGGCGACTCTAATGAGCCCGGCGGCCGGGGTCAAGAAACATCGCCGCCGGATCTTTGTGGTGAAAATCCGCGGGGCGTGCGATAAAATCCCCGGCGCCATGACCCCGTTCCGCGCTCCCGAGGGAACCCGCGACATCCTCCCCGACGAGGCCCGCCGCTGGCGGCGCCTCGAGGAGGCCGCGCGCGCCGCCTTCGACCGCTTCGGCTACGAGGAAGTGCGGCCTCCGGTCTTCGAGTACGCCGCGCTCTTCCAGAAGTCCAGCGGCGAAACCACCGACATCGTCGAGAAGGAGATGTTCGTCTTCGGCGACCCGGAGGATCCCGCGGGGGCGTACGCGCTGCGGCCGGAGCTCACCCCCGGCGCGGTGCGGGCCGTGCTTCAGGAGAATCTCTTCGCCCGCCGCGGACTCTGGAAGCTCTGGTACTTCGGCCCCGCCTTCCGGCGCGAGCGCCCCCAGAAAGGCCGCTACCGGCAGTTCACCCAGCTGGGCGTCGAAGTGCTCGGGACCTCCGATCCCCTGGCGGACGTGGAGACGATGATCCTTTTCGCCGAGATCCTCCGGGAGGCGGGCGTCGCCGCCTGGGAGCTGCGGATCAACTCCATCGGCTGCGCCGAGTGCCGTCCCGCGTATCGCGAGGTCCTCCGCCGGGCCATCGCCCCCGACCTTTCGCGGTACTGCGAGAATTGCCGGCGGCGCTTCGAGCGCAACGTCTTCCGGATCCTCGACTGCAAGACGCCCTCCTGCATGGAGCGGTCCTCGCGGCTGCCGGCCGCGATCGATTACACCTGCGAGCGGTGCCGCGCCCATCAGCGCGCCGTCGAGGCCGCCCTCCGCGACGCCGCGGTCCCCTTCCGCGCCGATCCGCGCATCGTTCGCGGGCTCGACTACTACACCCGGACCGTTTACGAGTTCAGCTCCTCGGCGCTCGGGGCGCAGAACGCGCTGGCCGGCGGCGGGCGCTACGACACGCTCGTGCGCGACATGGGGGGACCCGACGTGGGGGCCGTGGGGTTCGCCGCCGGCGCGGAGCGCGTGCTCCTGGCCATGGGTTCGGAGGCGGCGGCGCGGGTTCCCGACTTCTTCGGCGCGGCCGTCCAGGCGGACCAGCGGCCGGCTCTCTTCCGGCTCATGACGGAACTCCGGCGCGCGGGCTTTTCGGGCGATATGGATTACGAGGGGCGCAGCCTCAAGGCCCAGATGCGGGAGGCTCATCGTTCCGGGGCGCGCTTCGCCCTGATTCTCGGGCCCGAGGAGGCCGCCCAGGGCCGCGTGAAGATCAAGGACATGAAGGACGGCTCGGAGCGGACCGTGGGGTTCGAAGAGGCGCGGGCCGTCCTGAAAGGAGGGAAGGGGACATGAGGAGAGCCGCATGGGCCGCCGCCCTCGCCGCCGCGGCGGGGGCGGCCGCCTGCGAGCCGTTCGATCCGGTCGAGGCGTCCCACGAGAGCGTTCGGCAGGAGGCCCTCCAGGCGTTCGACGAGTGGCGCCGCGCCGCCGCCGAAGGCCGCGCGGAGGAAACCTTCATGCGGATTTCCGACGGCCTGAAGTCCCAGTGGGTTTTCGCGCGGCTTCGGGAGGGCGACCCTCTCATTCGCGCCTGGCGCGGCGCGCTCGTCGGAGCGGCCCGCACGGATCTGGATCTCTGGTGGGAGCATTGCCGGAAGTATCCCCAGGAGCGCGTCGAGATTCTTCCGCAGACGGTGTTGCGGGAGCCTTCCCTGGCCAGGCTCTGGAAGGACTACTTCGCGCAGCAGGCCGCCGAGGTGAAGTTCCAGATGTCCCGGCTGGAGGTGGTGGACGCCTACGTCGATCCCACGGGGGTGTCGATCCTGGTCCGCAACGCCTTCGGGCGGCAGGAAATGTACGAGCTGGTGCCCGAGGCCGGGATCTGGCGGATCAACCATCACCGGGTGGGGCCCGGCGTGACGGCGCGATAGGTCCTACCGGCCGACTTCCAGGCGCTCCCCGAACCGCCGCGGGATGTGCTTGATGGCGAAAATCTTGTCCATCGTCTTGCGGTAGTCGTACTCCACGCGCCGGAATTCGACCACCTGAGTCTCGGGATCCCAGACGACGTAGCAGGCCCGCGTGTCGCGGTCCCGGGGCTGGCCCACGGAGCCGATGTTGACGTAGTAGCGGCGGTTGTCGGCGAGTTTCACCTTGTTGGCGAACGAGCGCGGCGGGTAAAACTTCATGTCCTCCGTGAAGACGCCGGGTTCGTGGGTGTGGCCGCAGAAGCAGACATGCCGGATCATCGAGAAGATCTCTTCCATCTTCTCCCGGTCCTGCACGTCGTGCGGGCGCACGTATTCCTTGGTGCGGTTGCGCGGCGAGGCGTGAAGGTAGGTGACCCCGTCCTCTTCCTTGATGTCGGGGAGGTCTCCCAGGTAGTTCCACATCCGGTGGTTCTCTTCCCGCGCCGCGGCGGCGTCGTTGAGCTGATTGCGCGTCCAGTCGATGGCCTGCGCGGCCTCGGGGTTGAAGTCCAGGGCCAGAAAAAGCAGCGCGTCCTCATGGTTTCCGCGCAGGGACCACGCCCAGTTGAAGGCGTGCTTGATCATCTCCCGCGGGTTCGGGCCGTAGCCGATGAGGTCCCCGAGGCAGTAGATCGTCTCGATCTTCTGGGCGTTGATGTCCTTGAGGACGGCTTCGAGCGCCTCGATGTTGGAATGCAGATCAGAGATCAGCGCGACCTTGTTTTTGCTCATGCGCCCATAAAGTCTAACACGGACGGTGCATAAATCAAGCGGACCTCCCCGCGGGTCAGGGAGCGCCGAGGCCCGCGGGGGGCACCTGACGAAGGCCGAGGATCAGTTCCACTTCGCCCTTCTCGAGGCCCGTGGCGCTGCAGATTTCGAGGAGGTCCTTGCCCGCGTCCCGAAGGGTGTATACCTGTTCGTGAAGCGGATTGGGCGCCCGGGCGGCGGAAGGGACCGCTTCGGTCCTGGCCGGCGCGGACGGGGACGTTCGTCCCAGGAGGGACTCGATCTCCTTCTGCTTGCGATCGCACTCGGCCAGGAGCTGCGAGAGAAGCCGGATCTTCGCGTCCAGTCGGGCGATGTGTTCTCGGGAGAGATCCTGAATCTCCACGACCAGACGTTCGAGCTCCGCCCGGGCGAGCTCGCCGGCATCGGCGAAGGATCCGGGCCGGCCGCCCCGGGCGACTCCGCGCGGCCGGAAGCGAAGGAGTGCCACTCCGGCGAAGACCGCCGCGGCCAGGGCCACAAGCCAAATCGTCGGGGAGCCGCCCCCGCTCTCGGCCGCATCCGGAATCGACGTCCAGAAAGGCATGCCAAAGGGATTATAGTAGGGAAGGACGGTCGGCGGCCACGGATTCTCCGGATGTTTCGCGGGCGTAACGGTGTCACCGTGGGGTAACATGGGGAGGGGGAGGTCTCCGAAGGGGAAGGGGGTGGTACGCGTTTTGCTCATTCGGGGAAGGGCGGCGGAAATGGCTTTTGCGGGGAGGGGTTCTTATAATCGGAGTTTATCGGGCGGCGCGATGAAGGGGGATCTTATGGGCTTGAAGCGCTCCGGGTTCACGCTGGTTGAGCTTCTCATCGTCATCGTCATCATCGGGATCATCGCGGGGCTCGTCCTGCCGGCGATCTTCAAGGCCATGTGCGCGGCCCGCGCGGGGAGCGCGGAAACTCTGATCAGCCAGCTCAGCCAGGCGATCAAGGCCTACGAGTTCGATAACGCCGTCTATCCTCCCGGCCGCGGCACGGGGAGCAAGGAGCTGGCCTACCATCTTCAGAAGAAGGGCGCCAAAGGCTCGGGCTATTTCGAGCTCAAGGGGCACCTCAACGAGGCGGGAGACATCATCAACCCCGTCTGGCCGGACGGAGAGCCGCCGAGCAATGTGCTGCACTACCGGAACAACGTGATGACTCCCGCGCAGGCGGCTCCTCCGACGCCCCAAGGGCCGGGAGCCAAGAAGGCCCCCGCCAAGCCCTCGCCTCAGCCGGCCGCGAAGCCCACCGCTCCGGGCGCACCTCCCGCGCCGCCGCCGGGGCAGCCCCCCATCTACCACAAGAATTCGTTCGACCTCTGGTGCGCCGGCTGCGACTTCTCGCCCGACAAGCCGGCCACGGTCTGGAGCATCAATAACTGGGAATAGATCCGTTCGCCGAGGGAAAGGACACGGAGGAGGAAGCCGGATGGCCCGGTCGTCGCGGGGATTCACCCTCGTCGAGATGCTCGTGGTGATTGCGATCATCGTTATCCTGGTCGCCTTTCTCGCCGTGTGGATCGTGGGCACCGCCGAGCGGGGCATGTACGTCAAGGCCCATGCGATCGTCAAGATGCTCGACCAGGGGTGCCGGACCTATAAGAAGGACTTCGGCGTCTATCCGCCCAACGACAAGGGGGATTCGCGGTGCCTGCACTTCTACCTGGGGCGGGAGCGGTGGATCGAAACCCACAAACCCGACCAGGGGCCGGCCATTCGCGTCAAGCGTCCCCCCATCCTGGAATTCCCCGCGGACATGCTGGCCCAGGAGACGGGCGTGCCCGATCCGAACAAGCCGTCCCCCGTTGTCGACCCGTGGAGGAACCCGATCCGGTACCTCAATCCCGGGCGGTACAATAAAACGTTCGTGGACCTCTGGTCCGCGGGAAAAAACGGCACGGACGAGCTTAATCCCGAATCCCCGGATTTCGACGACGTGACCAACTGGTCGAAGGACTTCTGATGAGAAACGCCATGCGGCGGCGCGGGGGCTTCACGCTGTTCGAGATGCTCGTCGTCATCATCATCATCACGATCCTGGCGGGATCGTCGGTGATGCTGATGAACGTCTTTTTCCGCGGCCAGGGCATCCGTCAGGGGGCGGCGATCGTCAGCCAGGTCGTCGCCCAGGCCAAGCAGCAGGCCGCCCGGACCCATGGGGTGGTCTTTCTCGTCTTCTCGCCGCCCGGCGAGGACGCGTGGCTGGAGATCCATACGGACGCCAACGACGACGGCATCTACCAGGGAGATCAGAAACTGGGCACGCAAGATCCGGATCCGGTGGACGGCCCCCGCGTGGACCTGCCGAAAGCCGTCGTCTTCGAATACGCGCCCGTGTGGATCGGATTCGCTCCTTCCGGCTACATGACCTTCAGCGCCGGGTTTGCGGAGATCCAGGCGTCCATGTTCGACGCCGTCATGGCCGGATCCAATCCGCGTGCGGTCGGGGACGTCGTGCTTCGCCAGCAGAATCGGCGGATGTACATGTGCCTGGACCTGGACCGGGCCAGCGGAAGGGTCCGGCGCTCCCACTTCCTCAACCAGGAGGAATAGCCCATGATCGCCCGCCGCTCCCGACGTCGCGACGGCCTGACGCTCATCGAGATCCTGCTGGCCCTCATCGTGATGGTGCTCGGCTTCTGCGGGATCCTGGCGCTTTTCCCTCCGGCGCTCCAATCCTCGCGCGAATCGATGGAGGCCACCAACGCGGCCATCCTCGGGGAATCGATCGCGCACGCCCTGACGACGTCCCTGCAATTCGCGACATTCAACGCGTCCAGCCAGCAGTACGAGGCGATCCTGACGCACGACCTCAAGTCCGGCGCCGTCAGCAACCGGTACCGGTTCGCCCTTCCCAAACTGGCGCCCCCCGGCGACCCCATGGGGGGGTGGCGACACTACCCGAGCAAGGTGAACCCCCCGTCCCCCGACCTCGGCGCGCCGATGACGGCAAGCTGGGCCCCCGAGGAGGACGACCGCCTCTTCACCCTCGACGGCGACCCGTGGCTCAAGGAAACCGTCCGCCGCGTGCACGAGATCAACGACGCGACCGATCCCTACAGCCAGTTCGCCTTTTCGTTCCAGGCGCGCAAGTCGGACCATCTGGCCTATCTGCGCGTCCGCGTCAATCCGGACACGGGCCGCCCGTACACCAACGAGGAAATCGACAAGCAGAGCATGCTGTACGAGTTCCGCATCCACATCTTCCGCGTGACGCCCGCGGGGGACGCCCGCAAGCTGATCGCCACGATCGCCCATAAGATCGCCCTCAAATAGGAGGCCGCCCATGCGCCCGAAGGCCGCCCCAGGCTTCACCCTGATCGAGCTTCTCATCTCCGTGGCGCTCATGGTGCTGGTGCTCGCGTCGGTGACCCTGGTTTTCTCGGGGACGACCGAGACCGTGGCCGTCCAGGGGGCGCGCATGACCGTGTACACGAACGCGCGTTACGCCATGGACGTGCTCGAGAACGATCTTCTCGGGTGCCTTCCCTTCAACCCGCCGTCGGTGGGGCCGGCCCAGGCCGCCGGACCCGGCCAGCCGCTGCAGCTTATGTCCCTCCCGCACGTTCACCAGGCGTTCTGGATGGAAAACGGCGTCCTCCGCGAGCCGGGTCAGCCTCCCGCGTACAACGTGAGCGGCGGCCACACCCACGCGGCCGGCGACCGCCTCTCCTTCCGTTCCACGACCGCCGTGGGGGACACGCTGCAGACCTGCCAGGTGACGTACGAACTCATCCCGGGGAACATGACCCTGAACGAGCAGGGGCTCGCCGTCCCGGGGGACCCCAACCGCCTCAAGACCGCCCGCACGGGCCGGGGCCTCTACACGCTCGTGCGCCGCGTGCGGGTGGCCAAGCCCGAAAGCCCCAACACCTTCAGCGAATTCGCCGTGATCAAGGACCGCGTCTCCGGGCGCGCCGTCAAGGTCCTCGACCAGGACCTCTGCCAGTACGTCGTGAGCTTCAATCTCGAGTACTACGCGAGCAACCAGCTCTTCTCGCAGCTCGATCCCACGCCCTTCCCGAGCAGCGATCCGCTGGGCGACGGCAAGGGGGTCAACGACACGACCACGCCTTTCCGCGTCCCTTCGATCCGGGCCACGCTCGTGATCGTCGAAGACGTGGGCGAGCGCCAGGAGCGCACGATTCAGCGCGTCTTCCGGATTCCACAGGGGTAGACCCTTCCGCGCGGCGCGGTATACTGCCCGCATGGCGCGCACGCTCTTCGTGAGCGATGTTCACCTGCGTCCGGGAGACCCCGGCGCCAACGCTTCCTTTCTCCGGTTCCTGGCGCAGGAATGCGAGGCGCTGTACATCGTCGGGGACCTCTTCGACTATTGGATCGGGCCCAAGCATCTCGAATTTCCGGACTACCGCCCCGAGCTCGAGGCGCTGCGCCGCGCGGCGGGCCGGACGCGGGTGTGCCTCGTGCCGGGCAATCGGGATTTTCTGGTGGACGCGCGTTTCGAGCGGGCGACCGGGATCGAGGTCCTCGGGGAGGAGGTCCGCCTGGACCTGGGAGGCCGGCGCGTGGCTCTGGCGCATGGAGATGCGCTCTACAACACCAATCCCAAGTATTCCGCGTACCGCGCGCTCATGCGCTCGCGCCCGGTGGGGGACCTCTGGCGGGCGGTGCCGGGGATCGTGGCCCGAAGGCTGGCGCGCGGGTACCGGCGCGTTTCGCCCCTGACGACGCCGGCCAAGGCCTGGGGCCCCGAAGGCCTGCTCGAGCGCGCCCGGCCCGTCTTCCGCGGCGGCGCGGATGTGCTCATCTGCGGGCACATCCATCAGCCGCGCCATCTGACCGCGGAGGTGGACGGCCGGCGGCGCGAGCTTTTTGTCCTGGGCGACTGGTGCGGGGGCACGCAGGACTACGTGGAGCACGACGGCGGCGAATTCCGGATGCGCCGCTGGGAGCGCTGACGCTCAGGGCCGCTCGAATTCCAGGCCGCAGCGCCGGCACAGGTGCCGCGGCGGCCGCCCGCGCTCGGCCGGGGGACGCGCCGTGACGAAGCCCTGGAATCGGCACATGGGACAGCGTCCGGAGTCCGGCGCGGCCGGAGGCTCTGAAGGCCAGGGAAGAATGGTCCGGGCGGGGCGCACGCCGCGGCGCCTCACCGCAGGAGCTCCGAAAGGATTTCGCGCACGCCGCCGGGATCCACCTGGACGGCCACGCGGCGCAGGCGTCGCGCGGGATCGGTTTCGACGGTCCGGACGTCTCCGGCCAGGAGGCGGCCGGCGACGCGCGCGCGGACGTGTCGGGGGGCTCCCTCGAAGTGCCGGTGAAACTCGTCGGATTCTCCCGCCAGGACGAGCGTCTCGGGCGAAAGCTCCGCGAGCCGGCAGGCGATCGTGAGGCCCTCGCCCGCCTCGAGCTCCACGGGGAGCTTCCGCACGCGCTCCTGGCGGAGGCGCTCGAGCCGCCGGAACGTGTCGGCGAGCTTGAGCGGAGAAAGCGGCGCGGGCAGGACCGCCGCCACCTGGCCCGCCGCGGGGACGGCCACGGGCACGCCGGCCAGGACCACGGGCACGCCGGGCATCTCCTGTTCGAGAAAGCGCGCCAGGGTCTCGGGCGCTCCGGCGGGTCCGAAGACGACCGCGTCAAAGAGCGCGGTGCGGAGTTTGAGCGCCGCGTCGTCGGCGTCGGCGGCCAGCGACACGCGGTGGCCGAGCGAGCGAAGCAGCGCGCGCACGAGATGCGCCACGGAGGCGGGCGCGTCGTAGACGAGAACGTTCATGCGACCTCCCGGGAAGGGACGCGGCGTCCGCAGACTATATCGGCGCGGAGGGCGGCGGGCTTGAGCGCCGGCCGCATGAGTGTTAAGAATGCACAATCCATGGGGGCGTCCCGCCGGGAGCCCACAATCGGCGGGGGCCCCTGCGGGCCGCCCTGTCGCCGGCGTGCGGGACGCCGGAGGGGGCCTGCGTTTTCGCTTGACTGGCCCTTCGGGCGGGATAAACTAATTCGTGACGGCTGACGCGCTCAGCCGTTTTTCTCTCCGCCCCGGTGGGGAAAAGTGGGGGGAAAGTAGGGAGGAGTGGAAGGTAATCCCTGGGTCCTATGTTCGCCGGCGAATTCCGACACGCGATCGACGAGAAGAATCGCCTCGTCATTCCGGCGAAATTCAGGGCCTTTCTGAACGATCCCGAGGATCGCAAGGGGTTTTTCGTGATGGCCAGCCCGGTGCCGGGGGAGCACTGCCTGCGGCTCTACACGATGAGCGGGTGGAAGAAGGTGGTCGACAATCTCCGCAAGCAGGCCGACCGGGCCAAGGATCCGGCCAAGTTTCTGAGGTTCTTCGCCTCGCGGGGGGAGTTTTCCACGCTGGACGGGCAGAGCCGGCTGGTGATTCCGCAGAAGCTGCTCGACTACGCGGGGCTTCAGAGGGACGTGATCCTGGTGGGCAACTACGACTGGATCGAAGTCTGGAACGTCGAGGAATATCAGGCGGCGACGGAAAGTCTGGACGAGGAGATCGCCGACCGCAGCCGGGCGCTGTGGCCGGGTCCGGGCGGTCCGGCCTGACGCCGGTCCGCGCGCCGCGGGCAGGAGAGAGGGGGAAGGCATGGAGGCAGAGGAAGGGAAGGACTCGTTCGAGATCGTCCGCGACTTCCTTCTGAGCCTGGGCGAGCGCAAGCCCGGGAGGGACGAGGTGCAGGCGATCGCGCCGGCGCTGCGGGACATTTACGAGCGCCTGATGAGGGTGCGGGCCGTGGCGCCGTCGGTGGACCTGAGCGACCGGCTGTGGGAGCTCATGGAGATGGTGGGGCTCAAGGCGCGGCCGGCGCGACGGACGGCGTTCTTTCGGGCCGCGAGCCTGTAGGCCGCGGACGCGGGGCGGCCCGGCGAGGCGAGGGAAAGTGGGTGAGGGCAGGAGGGATGTATCGGAGAGAGGGAGGAGGAGCCCTTCGCGCATGGATCCTTGCCTCGCCGGGTCGCCGCCGTGCACGAACCTGTTCTTTCGGATGAGGTGATCGGGCTCCTGCGGATCCGCCCGGGCGGACTGTACGTGGACGCCACGCTCGGTCTGGGCGGACACGCGGAGCGGATCGTGGCGCTCGGGGGGCGCGTCCTCGGCATCGAGTGGGATGACGAGGCCGCGGCGCGCGCGGCGGAGCGGCTGGGGCCGGCCGCCGAAGTCGTTCGCGACTCGTTCGCGAACCTCCCGTCGATCCTTGAAAGTCGGAACGTGAGCGTCGTCGACGGCATCCTGGCCGATCTGGGCGTGTCGTCGTTGCAGTTGGACACCGCTTCGAGGGGGTTCAGCTTCCTCCGGGAAGGTCCTCTGGACATGCGCATGTCGCCGCGGATCCGGAGGACGGCGGCGGACCTGCTCCGGGAGCTTGGAGAGAGGGACCTGGAGCGGATCCTGCGGGAGTACGGCGAGGAGCCGCGCGCCCGCCGAATCGCGGCCGCCCTGGTGCAGGAGAGGGGGAAACCGGGGAGCGACATCCTGGCATCGACCCGGGCGCTGGGGGAGTTCGTGGCGCGCCTGACCCGCCGGCGCGGACGAATTCATCCGGCGACCCGGGTCTTCCAGGCCCTCCGGATCGCCGTCAACGACGAGCTGGAAAACCTCAAGAAGTTCCTGGCGGTTTTCGATAAGTATCTGGGAGCCGGGGCGCGGTGCTGCGTGATCGCGTTCCACTCCCTGGAGGACCGCCTGGTGAAGCGGGCCTTCCGCGAGAAGGAGAAGGAAGGGCTGCGGATCGTCACCCGCAAGCCCCTCCGGCCCTCGCGCGAGGAGGTCCGGCGCAACCCGCGCGCCCGGAGCGCGCGGCTGCGCGCGATCGAGCGGCCCGGAGCGTGAGGCCGCCGCAACGAGGCGTCTCCTTGCGGCAGCCTCAGGCTTCGGCCCTGGAGAGAAGGGTCTAGGGTCCGCGGACCGCCGGAGGGCGGGTCCGGGGACGAGGGGGAAACGTGAAGGTCGTCCGCGCGGCGCTGGCCGCCGTCATCGTGCTGAACCTGGCGCTCCTGGCCGCGTTCGCGCCCCTGCGCGCGACGCTTCTGCGCTACGAGACGGCCCGGCAACGGCGCGAACTGGCGTCCCTGGCCCTGGAGAACCGCGCCCTCCTGCACCAGGCGGCTCTGGCCCGCCGGCCCGACCGGCTCGCCGCCCGCGCCGCCGCCCTGGGCGTGGAGCTGCGCGCCGCGGACCTCGAGGCCGTCGTCAAAGGGAGGCGGCGATGAGCGCCTCCCCCGGCCCTGGAGAGAGGAGGCCCGCCCCGGTCGACGCCGGCGCCCGCCGCCGCGCCGGCGCCGTCGCCGTCCTGGCCGCGGCGCTTTTCCTTTTCCTCCTCGGACGCCTCTTTTCCATCCAGGTCGTCGGCCACGAAACCTATCGGGGAAAGCGCGAAGCCCAGACCCGCGGCACCGTCGTCGTGGAAACCCCCGCCGGAACCCTCCGCGACGCCCGCGGGCAGATCCTGGCCGTTTCCGTCCCCGTCGAGTCGGTGTGGGCCGATCCCTCCGCCCTGGACGACCGCCCCGCGGCCGCGCGACTCCTGGCGCAGGCGCTCGGAATGCGCCCCGAGACGGTCCTCGAACGCCTCTCGCGCGAAGAACGACGGTTCGTGTGGATCAAGCGCAAGATCGCGCCCCAGGAGGCCGACCGCGTCCGCAAGCTCCTCAAGGAGCCGCCGTTTGCGTCCAGGGACCGCCGCGCGGCGCCGGCCCTGGGGCTGGCCACCGAGTTCGCCCGCCGCTACCCGCAGGGACCCGTCCTCTCCCATATCCTGGGTTTCCGCAGCGAGGACGAGGAGTCCCACGAAGGTCTCGAACGCGCCCTGGCCCGCGTGCTCGAAGGCGGCCGGCGCGCCGCCTCCGTGGAGGTCGACGGCCTGCGGCGGCCTCTGGGCGGACCCTCCCTCGAAGCGCCCCCGGACGCCGTCCTCACGATCGACCTCCTCCTCCAGCGGATCGTCGAGGAGGAATTGGACGCGGCCTGCGCGGAACACCGTCCGGACTGGGCTTCAGTCGTGGCGATGGATCCCCGGACGGGCGCGATCCTCGCGCTGGCCAACCGGCCGGGGTTCGACCCCAACGATCCGGCCGCGGCGCCCGGCGCGGCGCGGCGCAACCGGGCCGTGGTGGATCCCTACGAGCCCGGTTCCACCCTCAAGCCGTTCCTGGCGGCGTACGCGCTCGACCTGGGCCTGGTGACGCCCGAGACGACGTTCGACTGCGAAAACGGCCTGTGGAAGCACGGGCCGCGCCTCCTGCATGATCATCATCCGTACGGAAGGCTCACCCTCGCCGAGGTCATCAAGTACTCCTCCAACATCGGCGCGGCCAAGCTCGGGGCGCTGACGTTGGGGCGCGCCCGCCTTCACGAGTGCATGGCCCGGTGGGGCTTCGGCTCCCGGACGGGCGTGGACCTTCCGGCCGAGGACCAGGGGCGTCTCTTCCCGCTTTCGCGCTGGAGCGTCTATTCGGACACCTCCGTCCCCATGGGACACGAGATCGCGGTGACTCCTCTTCAGCTCGTGACGGCCATGAGCGCCGTGGCCTCGGGAGGGACGCTGCACCGGCCGTTCGTCGTGCGCCGCGTCGTGGGGGCCGACGGCGCGGTCCTCCACGAGGGGCATCCCGTGGCGGCGCGGCGCGTGATCGGTTCCCGCGCGGCCGCTCAGATGGTGGAGATCCTGGCCGACACGGTCCGCGACGGCACCGGGAAAAAGGCCCAGGTGCCCGGCGTGACGGTCGCCGGAAAGACGGGAACCACCCAGAAGGTGGACCCGCAGACGAAGCGCTACACCCGCGAACGGTACATCAGCTCCTTCGTCGGATTCGCGCCGGCGGAGGAGCCGCGCATCTGCATCGCGGTCGTGATCGACGAGCCCAAGGGGGGTGCGTACTACGGCGGGGCGGTCGCCGCCCCCGTGGTGGGACGGATCCTCCAGCGGGGGCTCGTCCACGTGCCGTAACGCGGGGCGCGCGCGGGAGCGTTCCCGGGGCCGGGGCCCCGGGCTTGAGGAGAGGGGAAGGCATGAGCGAAGAACCTCGGCGGTCGATTCCGGCGTGGCTGCGCCACATTTATCTCTATACCGCCCGGATCCAGTATCCGCGGCGCCGAGAGGGGGGAAGGAAAATGGGCGTCCGGTTGAGCGCGCTTCTCGAGGGGCTGGCCGGCGAGTGCCTCCACTTCCGGGAGGCCGAAATCCACGACGTCACCTGCGATTCGCGCCAGGTCCAGCCGGGAACTCTTTTTGTGGCCGTGCCCGGCACGCGGCAGGACGGAGCCGCTTTCGTGGACGAGGCGATCCGCCGCGGGGCGGTCGCCATCGTCGCCGAAAAGTCCGTCCCGAGCTGCCCCGTTCCCGTCCTCGTCGTTCCGGAGGCCCGCGCGGCCCTGGCCGATCTGGCGGCGCGGTTCCACGGACACCCCACGGCGCGCCTGAACGTCGTGGGCGTCACGGGCACCAACGGCAAGACCACGACGACCTTCCTGGTCCGTTCGATCCTCGAGGCCGCCGGCCAGAAGACGGGGCTCCTGGGGACGATCCAGCACGCGATCGGCTCGCGCGTCCTGCCGAGCGACAATACGACGCCGGGGGCGGACACGCTCCAGCGTCACTTCGCCGAGATGGTCCGGGCGGGCTGCGGCGCCGCGGCGATGGAGGTCTCCTCCCACGCGCTCGACCAGGGGCGCGTCCGCGGCGTGCGCTTCGCGGCCGCGATCTTCACGAACCTCACCCGCGATCACCTGGACTACCATCCGACGTTCGAGCACTACCGCGACGCCAAGGGGAAGCTCTTCGAGATGCTCTCCCCGAAATCGATCGCGGCGCTCAACGCGGACGATCCGGTCTCCGAGCTTTACGCCGCGCGCACGCCGGCGCGCGTCCGGACCTACGCGCTCAAGCGTCCGGCGGACGTCACGGCCGCCGTGGAGCTCGTCACGTTCCACGGGACGCGGCTCGTCCTGCGGGCCGGCGGGGAGGAAGTCCGCGTCCACACGCGGCTCATCGGAACCCACAACGTCTACAACATCCTGGGCGCGGCGGCCGCCGCGTGGGGCATGGGCTACGACCTCGAGGTCATCAAGGCCGGGGTGGAGAACCTCGCCGCGGTTCCCGGCCGCCTGGAGCCCGTGGACGCCGGCCAGGACTTCGCCGTGCTCGTGGATTACGCGCACACGGACGACGCCCTCCGCAACGTTCTCGGGTGCCTGCGCCCGCTCGTCCGGGGCCGCCTGATCGTCGTCTTCGGCTGCGGCGGCGACCGGGACCGGGGCAAGCGGCCGAAGATGGGCCGCGTCGCCGCGGAACTGGCCGACCAGGTGATCCTGACGAGCGACAATCCGCGCTCGGAGAGTCCCACGGCGATCCTGTCGGACATCCTGGCGGGAGTGCCCGACCGGGAGCGCCGGAAGGTCCTCCTGGAGCCGGACCGCCGGGACGCCATCAAAATGGCCGTTTCCCTGGCGCGCAAGGACGACGCCGTGCTCATCGCCGGCAAGGGGCACGAAACGGTGCAGATTTTCCGGGACCGGACGGCGGGCTTCGACGACCGCCTCGTGGCGCGCGAGGTGCTCGGCGAAGTCGTCGGAAGCCGGTAAGCGGCGCCCCGGCGTCGCGCGAGAGAGGGGGAAGGATGCTGTCGGATCTCCATATCTACGGCGGGTTTCACCTCTCGCCCTACCTGGCCCTTCGGGTGTTCGAGGTGGTGGGCGAAATCGTCGAGCGCAACGTGGACCGGTCGTTGTCGCACCTGGACGACGACCGGTGCGAAGTGTGCCGCGCGGCGGCCGCGGCGGGAGAGGGGGCGGACGATGAATCTGGCGCGGATCGCGCGGGTCATCCGCGGGCGGCCTGACCGGCCTCTCGAGGAGCGGACGGTTTCCGGCGTTTCGACGGACACGCGGACGCTGCGGCCGGGGGACCTGTTCTTCGCGCTGCGCGGGGCGCGGTTCGACGCGCACGACTTCGTGGCCGAGGCGTTCCGCCGGGGGGCGGCCGCCGCGGTCGTGGAGCGCGATCCGGGGGCCGCGCCCGGTCCCCTGGTCTTCGTCGCCGACGCGTGGAGGGCGCTCGGGGACCTGGCCGCCGCGTGGCGCATGGCGCTTCCGGCGCGGGTGATCGCCGTGGCCGGCTCTAACGGCAAGACCACCACCAAGGACATGATCGCCCATGTCCTGGGGCGCGACCGGCGCGTGGTGAAGGCGCAGGGGAGCTTCAACAATCTCGTCGGAGTGCCGCTGACGATCTTCCAGGCGGACGCGCGGACCGAGGCGGCGGTGCTCGAGATCGGCACCAACCGTCCGGGCGAGGTGGCCCGCCTCGGGGCGATCGCCCGGCCGGACGTGGCGGTGATCGTGAGCGTGGGCGCGGAGCACCTGGAAGGCCTGGGCTCGATCGACGGCGTGGCGGACGAGGAGACGTCGCTTCTGGGATTTCTGCGCGCGGGCGGTTTCGCCGTGGTTCACGACGACCCGCGGATCCGGGCGCGGGTGCGGCTGCCGGCGGCGAAGACGGCGACCTTCGGCTTCGGCCAGGACGCGGACTTCCGGCCGGAGCGCGTGGAGCGCGAGCCGGGGGGCATGAGGTTCCGGCTGCGGGGGGTGGAGTTCCGGCTGGGCCTTCTCGGGGAGTGGAACGTGCAGAACGCGCTGGCCGCGGCGGCGGTGGCGGCCCACGAGGGCGTGTCCCTCGAGGAGTGCGCGCGGCGGCTGGCGGACTTCCGCGGGCCGAAGATGAGGATGGAGCGCCTAGAACTGGCGGGGGTGACGATTCTGAACGACGCGTACAACTCGAATCCCGAATCGGCCTCCCGGGCGGTGCGGGAGTTCGCGCGGCTGGAGACGGGCGGCCGGCGGATCGCGGTGATGGGGGACATGAAGGAGCTGGGCGCGGCTTCGGCGGAGTATCACCGGGCGCTGGGGCGGCTTCTGGCGGAAAGCGGCGTGGATGTCGTGATCGGCGTGGGCCCGGAGTGCCGCGCGCTTCTGGAGGCGGTCGGGGAAGCGGCGCAGACCCGCGGGTTCGCGCGCGTGGAGGAGCTGCGGGCGGCTCTCGGCGAGATCGTCCGCCCCGGGGACGCGGTGCTTCTGAAAGGCTCGCGGTCCGTGGGTCTGGAGCAGGTGGTCAAGTGGATCGGGGAGGGAGCGGCGGCGCCGGTGGGCTCCGGCCGGTGACCGCCGACGCGCGAGGACGGCGATGCTGCTTTGGCTTTTGGGCGAGGACTTCCGGGAAGGGATCACCCTGCGGGCGGCGATGGCGGGGATCACCGCGTTCGCGGCCTGCCTGGCGCTCGGGCCGCGCGTGATCGCCTGGCTGCGGGCCCGCAAGGTCGGGGAGCGGGTCGAAAAGGACGACTCGCGGCGGCTCGACGAGCTCATGCGGCAGAAGAAGGGGACGCCCACGATGGGCGGGGTTTTCATCGTGGCGGCGATCCTCCTGAGCGTGGTTCTCTTCGGCAACTTCGCGAATCCCGCGCTCTGGGTCCTGGCGCTGGTTCTTGTGGGCCTGGGGGCGGTGGGGGCGGCGGACGACTACCTGAAGCTTTCCGGCCGGTCGCGCACGGGAATGCGGATGCGGACGAAGCTTCTGCTGCAGGTGGCCGTGAGCCTGGCGGCGGGACTCGGTCTGGCGGGCGCGCTGCGGGCGACGGATCCCCAGACGGCGACGAAGCTTTTCACGCCCTTCGGGATCTCGTGGGACCTCGGGGTCTTCTATCCGGCGTTCGTGGCGCTGGTGCTCGTGGCCACGACGAACGCCGTCAACATCACCGACGGGCTGGACGGCCTGGCGGGAGGGTGTCTGGGGATCTCCACCTTCGCGTACGCGGTGATCGCGTACATCGTGGGGCGCGTGGACTTCAGCGCGTACCTGGAGCTTCCGTACGTCAAGGCGAGCGCGGAGCTGCCGGTGTTCTGCACTGCGATGCTCGGCGCGGTCCTGGGATTCCTCTGGTTCAACAGCCACCCCGCGCAGGTGTTCATGGGAGATTCGGGGTCCCTGCCTCTGGGGGGCGCGCTCGGGCTGGTGGCGTGCGCGACCAAGCAGGAGCTGCTGCTCTTCCTCGTGGGCGGGGTCTTCGTGATCGAAGCCTTCTCCTCGCTGCTTCAGATCCTGAGCTACAAGGCGACCGGACGGCGGATTTTCCTCATCGCGCCGCTCCACCACCATTTCCAGTTCCGGGGCCTTCCGGAGACGAAGATCACGCTGCGCTTCTGGATCGTGGCGGCGGTGATGGCGGTCTCCAGCCTGGCCCTTCTCAAGATCCGATGAAACGCTGGGAGCTCGTCCTGGCCGTGGTCCTCCTGGGCCTGGCGGAGGCGCTGGGCCGGGCGCGCCGCCGGCTGATTCGGTTTCTGACCCCGCGCCGGCCGTAGGCGCGCCCCGGGCCCCCTCGCCAATTTCTTGACGCTTCGCCGGAGGAGCCTAGAATCGGGCGCACCCTGCTCAAGGAGAACGCGCCATGCCCCGTCCGATCGTCGGCGTCGTCGGCGCCGGAAACGTCGGCGCTTCCGCGGCCCTCATGATGCTCAAGAAGGATCTCTGCGACGTGATCCTGTGCGATATCCCCCAGGTGGAGGGCATGCCCCAGGGCAAAGCCCTCGACATGTCCGAATCGCGCCAGGTGGATTACCACGACGCCAAGGCGTGGGGCACCACGCGGGTCGAGGATCTCAAGGACTGCTCGATCGTCTGCATCACCGCGGGCGTTCCCCGCAAACCCGGGATGACCCGCGAGCAGCTCCTCGAGGTCAACGCGAACATCATCCGGGACGTGACCGGAAAGCTCAAGGCGGCCGGCGCCCGCCCGATTCTCATCGTCGTGACGAACCCCCTCGACGTCATGACCTACGCCGCGATCCGCCTGACGGGGTTTCCGCGCGAGCGGGTCCTGGGCATGGCCGGCGTTCTGGATTCCAACCGGTTCGCGCATTTCGTGGCCGAGGAGCTCAAGGTCTCCCCGAAGGACATCTCCGCGATGGTCCTGGGCTCCCACGGCGACACGATGGTGGCGATGCCGCGCTTCACGACGGTCGCCGGCATTCCCATCACGGAACTCCTTCCGAAGGAGCGGATCGACGCGCTGGCGCAGAGGACCCGCGACGGCGGGATCGAGATCGTGAACCTCCTCAAGACCGGGAGCGCCTACTACGCCCCGGGCAGCTCCATCGTCGCGATGGTCGAAGCGATCCTCCACGACTCCCATCGGGTGCTCCCGTGCTCGGTGCTCCTCAAGGGCGAGTACGGGCTGGACGACGTCGTGGTCGGGGTTCCATGCAAGATCGGGGAAGGCGGGCTGAAGCAGATCCTCGAGGTTCGCCTGACGCCCGAGGAGGACGCCGCCCTCAAGCGCTCCGCGGCCGTCGTCAAGGAAAACATCCGGGCGCTCAAGTTCTGAGGGCGCTCCATAGTTCTTGACCGGCCGCCGGGCCCGGCTAGGATCGAAGGAACCTTGGCACCGGTCGCACGTATCACGACCGCCCGGGCGGTCCTCCTCGCTGGCGCGCTCCTGGCCGGATGTGCGCAGGCTCCCCCGTTCGACCCTCCCGCGCCGCCGGTCGAGGCGCCCCCGACGTGGGCTTCCGGCCCGACTCCGCCGGGCGCTCCCCGACCGGACTGGTGGAAGACCTTCGGCGATCCTCGTCTGGAGGCGCTGATCGAAGAGGGCGTCCGCCGGAGCTTCAGCCTGCGGGCCGCGGCGGCGCGCGTCGAGGCCGCGCTCGCTTTGGCCCGTATCGCCGGCGCGGACCGGCTCCCCCAGGCCTCCCTCGGCGCCCAGGCCGCGCGCCAGAAGCAGGTCTTCGTGGGCCTCGAGATTCCGGGCTTCGACGACGTCCTGGCCAGCCGCAGCTCGGTGTACGCGTTCTCGCTGGACCTCAGCTGGGAGATCGACCTCTGGGGCCGGGTCCGCAGCGCGCAGGCCGCCGCCCTGGCCGACGTCCAGGCCCAGGAGGCCGACTTCGAGGGGGCTCGGCTCTCCCTGGAAGGCCAGGTCGCGCGCGCCTACTTCGCGGCCGTCGAATCGCGCCTCCAGGCGGCGCTCGCCCGGCGCACGCTGGAGAGCTACCGGGCCACGACCGCGCGGATCGAGGAGCGCTTCCGCCTCGGCCTGCGGCCGGCGCTCGACGTGGCGCTCGCGCGGACCGCCGAAACGGGAGCCGAGTCGGCCCTCCGCCTGCGCGAAGAGGAACACGCCCTGGCGGCCCGGAGGCTCGAAGCCCTGGTCGCGCGTTATCCGCGCGGCGCCGTCGAAACCGCCGAGTCGCTTCCGCCCCTGCCGGATCCGCCCCCGGCGGGACTGCCCTCGGAACTTGTGACGCGCCGGCCGGACCTGGCCGCCGCGGAGCGGCGTCTGGCGGCGGCGGGCCTGCGCGTCGAGGAAGCCCGCGCCGCGCTCTACCCGCGGCTCAGCCTCACGGGATCCGCCGGACAGACGAGCAGCGAGCTGCGGGATCTCCTCGACGGCGACTTCAGCGTCTGGAGGATCGGCGCCAATCTGCTCCAGCCCCTGTTCCAAGGAGGGCGTCTCCGTGCCGGCGTGGAGCTGGCCCGCTCCCGGACGGAGGAGGCGCTGGCCCTCTACGCCGCCCAGGCCCTGCGGGCCTTCGAGGAGGTGGAGTCCGCGCTCGCCGCCGAGCAGGCCCTGGCCCGGCGGGAAGAGGCGCTCCGAAAGGGTTTGGCGGACGCTCGAGCCGCCCTGGACCAGGCCGAACGCCGTTATCTGGCGGGTTTGACGGATCTTCTCACGCTTCAGGAGTCCCAGCGGCGCCTTTACGACATCGAAAGCCAAATCCTCGCGGTCGTGCGCCGGCGCCTCGACACCCGGGTCCAGCTTCACCTCGCGCTCGGGGGAGGGTTCTCATGGCCGAGGGGATAAGCCTCCGCCGCCGCGCGGCGGGAGTTCTGATCGGACTGGCCCTTCTGGCCGCCGGCGCCGCGGCGTTCTTCGTCCTCGTCCGTACCGCGCCGCGTCCCGAGGCGCGCCCTTCGGAGCCGGCCCTGCCGCTCGTGCGCGTGGCGCCCCTGGAGCCCTCGGATCTCCGGGTCACGGTGACGTCCTACGGCACGGTGACCCCGCGCACGGAGACGCTTCTGGCCGCCGAGGTGGCCGGGCGGATCGTGGAGATCGCTCCCGCCCTGGCCGGCGGCGGCTCCTTCCGGGCGGGCGACGTCCTCGTGCGCCTGGAACGGCGGGACTATGAGCTGGCCCGCACGCGCGCCCGCGCGGCCCTCGCGCAGGCGCGCATGAAGCTGGCGCTGGAGCGCGCGGCGGCACGGGTCGCGGAGGAGGAATGGAAGCTCTACGGCAAGGGGGAGCCCGATCCCCTGGTGCTGCGCCGCCCGCAGGTGGCGGAGGCCGAGGCGGCCGTGGCCGGGGCCGAAGCGGCCCTGGAACAGGCCGAACGCGACCTGGCCCGAACCGAGGTAACGGCCCCCTACGACGGGCGGGTGCGGGAAAAGCTCGCCGACGTGGGCCGGTACGTCCTGCCCGGAACGGCGCTGGCCCGCGTTTACGCCGACGACGCCGCCGAGGTCCGGTTGTCGGTCTCGCTCGAGGAGGCCGGGCTCCTGGACCTGCCGGCCTCGTTCGGCGCGCCGGGGCCGGCGGTCGCGCTGCGTCACCGGCTGCGCGGCGAGCGGCGCGAGTGGGCGGGCCGGGTCGTCCGCGTCGAGGCGGAGGTGGACCCGCGGACGCGGACGATGCATCTGGTGGCGCGCGTGGACCGGCCCCGCGGAGCCGATGGAAACGGGCCGCCGCTGCTTCCGGGCCTCTTCGTGGAGGCGGAGATCGAGGGCAAGGTCGTGTCCCGCGCGTACGAAGTTCCCCGCTTCGCGCTGCGCGAGGGGAACCGTCTGATCGTCGTGGACCGCGATTCGCGCCTGCGGTTGCGGGCGGTCGAGGTCGTCCGGGCGGGCGTGCGCACGGCGATTCTGCGGGGGGGCCTGGAACGGGGCGACCGCGTGTGTCTCTCCCCCCTGGAAGCGCCCGTGGACGGAATGGCCGTGCGGACGGTCGAGGAGGAGCGGTGAACCGGTTCATCGCCTGGTGCGCCTCGAACCGGGTGGTGGCGACGCTCTTCTGGGTGGTCGTCTTCGCCGGCGGCTTCCTTTCGCTGTCCACGATGCGCGTGGAGCTTTTTCCGGAGATCACCCCGCGCCTGATCACCGTGAGCGTGGCCTATCCGGGAGCTTCGCCCGAGGAGGTCGAGCAGGCGGTGTGCGTGCGCGTCGAGGAGGCGATTCACGAGGTTCAGGGCCTCCGGACGATCACGTCCTACGCCTCGGAGGGGCAGGGCGTGGTGATGGCGGAACTGGAGTCGGGCGCCTCCGTGCCCGACGTTCTGGACCGGATCAAGTCGCAGGTGGACGCCATCACGACTTTTCCGGAAGAGGCGGAGGAGCCCGTCGTCCGGGATGTGCCGCTGGAGCTTCACGTGGCCAGCGTCGCCGTCTCCGGACGGGTTCCCGAGGACGTCCTCAAACGGTTCGCGGAGCGGGTGCGGGACGAGCTTCAGGAGCTGCCCGGCGTGACCCGGGTGCGTCTGGCCGGGGCGCGTCCGTACGAGGTGGCGATCGAGGTTTCCGAAGAGGCGTTGCGGCGCCACGGTCTGACGTTCGACGAGGTGGCGCAGGCGATCCGTCGCTCGTCGCTGGATCTTCCCGGGGGCGTTCTCAAGACGCCCGGCGGGGAGATCTTCGTGAGAGGCAAGGGCCAGGCGTACCGCGCCGCCGAGTTCGAGGCGATTCCCGTGGTCGCGCGGCCCGATGGGACGCGCCTGACGGTGGGCGACGTGGCCCGCGTCCGGGACGCCTTCGAGGACGTGGATCTGTACGCGCGATTCGACGGGGAGCCGGCGCTTCTGCTTCAGGTCTTTCGGGTGGGGGAGCAAAGCGCCCTTCGGGTGGCCGATACGGTCAAGGCGTACGTGGAACGGGCCGCCCGCGAGGCGCCCGAGGGGCTGAAGGTCGCGCTGTGGGAAGACTGGGCCAAGGTCCTTCGCGACCGCATGGATCTTCTCCGGAGAAACGGTCTTCAGGGCCTGGCGCTGGTCTTCGTGACCCTGGCGCTTTTTCTCCGGCCGCGGTTCGCGTTCTGGGTGAGCTGGGGCATCTTCGTCTCGGTCCTGGGGACGTTCTGGGTGATGCCTCTCTTCGGCGTGTCGATCAACCTGCTTTCGCTTTTCGGATTCATCCTGGTCACGGGGATTCTGGTGGACGACGGAATCGTCGTGGGGGAGAACGTCTATCGTCTCCGGCGGGAAGGGGTTCCGGCTCTGGAAGCGTCGGTTCGCGGCGCGCAGGAGATCTTTGTTCCGGTGCTTCTGGCCGTGGCGACGAACATTTTCGCGTTCATTCCCATGCTCAACCTCCCGGGTCCGAACGGCGATTTCGCGTATCCCATCCCGGTGGTCGTGATCCTGTGCCTGGTGTTTTCGCTCCTGGAGTGCTTCATTTCCCTGCCGGCGCACCTTTCGGGCCTCCGGGATCCGGCTCCCGCGGCGGGCTGGAGGGGATGGATCCCGCGGGCGCAGGATGCGGTGGCGCGGGGCCTGGAGCGGTTCGTCGCGCGGGTCTATCGGCCGTCCCTGGAGGCGGCGGTGCGTCACCGCTACGTGACGCTGGCGGCGGGGGCGGCGGGGCTTCTCGTGACGGCCGGGCTCGTGGCGGGAGGGCGGGTGAAATTCGACTTCTTTCCGCCGATCGACGCCGACAACGTGGTGGCGGGGCTGACGCTGCCCGAGGGCGCCCCGGCGGAAGCGACGGCCCGCGCCGTGGAGCGGATGGAACGCGCCGCGGAGCGGCTGCGGCAGGAGCTGGAGCGCGAGCTCGGCCGGCCGGTGTTCCGCCACGTGCTCAGCGTTGTGGGCATTCAGCCCATGAGGATGGCGCAGGATCCCTCCTGGGGGGCGAACCCCGCGGCCTTTTCGGGCAGCCACGTGGGGGAAGTGAACCTGCAGCTCGTGCCCGCCGAGGAGCGCGGGGAGATCGGGGCGACCGAACTGGCGGCGCGGTGGCGGAAACTGGCGGGGGAGATCCCCGAGGTCGAACTGACGTTCATCACGTCCGCCACGCAGTCGGGAAAGCCGATTTACGTGGAGCTTCGCGGGACGGACCTGGGCCTGCTGGCGTCCGCGTCCGAGCGCCTCAAGGAGCGGGTGGCCCGGTTCCCGGGGGTCTATCAGGTCGCCGACAGCCATCAGGCGGGCAAGCGGGAGGTTCAGGTCGCGATCCGTCCCGCGGGCGAGGCTTTGGGGCTCACCCAGGCGGACCTGGCGCGGCAGGTGCGGCAGGCCTTCACCGGAGAGGAGGCGCAGCGGATCCAGCGGGGCCGCGACGACGTGCGGGTCATGGTTCGATATCCCCCCGAGGAACGGCGGTCGCTCGGCAGCCTCATGGACCTGCGGATCCGGCTTCCCGGCGGCGTGGAGGCTCCGCTTCCCGAAGTGGCCGAGGTCGTCTCCGCGGCGGGGCCCGCGTCCATTCAGCGGCGGGATCGCCGGCGCGTGGTGACCGTGACGGCCGACGTCGACCGGGCGGCGGGCAATCCGAACGAGATCGTCCGGGAACTCGAACGGTCGGTGCTGCCGGAGCTGGTGTCCGAGTTCCCCGGCCTGGGATATTCGATGGAAGGAGAGCAGCGGGACCAGCGGGAGATGATCCAGGCGCTTCTGCGCGGGATGGTCGTGGTGCTCTTTCTGATCTATGCGGCGCTGGCGGTGAATTTCCGGTCGTACCTGCAGCCGTCGCTCATCATGCTGGCGATCCCTTTCGGGGTGGCGGGGGCGGTCCTGGCGCATTTCGTCCTGGGGATGCCGCTGACGCTTCTTTCCATGATCGGGATCATGGCCCTGGTCGGAGTCGTCGTCAACGACGCGATCGTCATGGTCGACTTCATCAACGAGGCCCGGCGGAAGGGAGCCGCGCTCCGCGAGGCGATTCTGGAGGCGGGACCGCTCCGCTTTCGGCCGATTCTTCTGACGTCGGCCACGACGTTCGTCGGGCTCGTTCCGATCATGAGCGAAAGGAGCATTCAGGCGCAGTTTCTCATTCCGATGGCGGTATCTCTCGCGTACGGGGTGATCCTGGCGACGGCGGTGACGCTCTTCCTCGTGCCGGCGGCGTACTTGGTGGTGGAGGACGTGCGCCGTCTGGGCGGTGGGGTCAGAAAATCGCCTTGACCAGAAGAAGAAGCCCCACGAGAAAAACCGGCAGGCCCAGCCACAGGAGGTGGAAGGGCTCCATGAGGAGGAGCCCCGCGCCCATCAGGACGAACCCGGCCGCGCCGATCGTCACGCGGCCGAGGATCCGCACGAGCGCTCCGGCCCAGCGGAAGGGGGACGCCAGGATCTCCTTCAAGTCGGCCAAGGCGCGCCTCCCGAAAAAGCCGTTTCTGCGGTTTCGGCCGTCTTACTCCGGGGTTCCCGCGCCCGGAGCCGAAGCCTCCTGGGCCTTCTTTTCGAGGGTGTCGTAGACTTTCATGAGCTCCAGCGCCTCCGGGGCGTCGGGGAAGTTCTTCAGAATCGCCAGCGCCTTCTGCCGCGCCAGCTCCCACATTTCCAGGTCCATGTAGGTCCGCACGTGCTGATACATCTGGGCGAGTCCTTTTTCGCGGAGCTCCCGCTGCTGATCTTCGCTCAGGGGCTCCGTCCGGGCCAGGAACTTGGGCTCCGCCTTCCAGCGGATCTCGTTGATGTTCCGGGCCACGAGTTCCGCCTCCCGCGTTCCGGGAAATTCCTTGAGGATGGCGTTGGCCTTCTCGAGCGCCAGCTCCCACATCTCGAGATCGACGTAGACCTTCATCTCGTGATAGAGGGACTCCAGGCGCCGCGGAGCGGGGGCACGGGATGGCTGGGGGGCCGGGGCCGCCGGAGGGGGGACGGCCTCGGGCGGACGGGCGGGCGCGGCCGGCCGGAGGGCGTCGAGGAAACCGGAAACGAGCGCGAAAAGCGCCGCGAAGAAGAATCCGAAGAGCGCGTGCCGGAGCGCCCCTTCGAGGCGGGGAAGGATTTCCGCGCGCGGGGCCGCCAGATGAAGCGCGGCCAGCGCTCCGGCTCCGACGACCGCGACCGTGCAGCCCAGCACGAGAGCGCCCTGAAAGAACGCGCGAAGGCTCATGCCGCTAAGCTATCCGGAGGGAGCGGGGAAAGTCAAACAGCCCTTGGCTTTTCCCCGGCGGCGGGCGTAAGATGGGCCCCCTCATGAAGCGCGGACGCCACACGCTCGCCGTCCATTCCGCCCGCGAATTTCCGGGGCCCTCGACGCCGATCGCTCCTCCCCTGACGCTGGCTTCGGTCCACCGCTTCGGGGACCTCGAGAGCCTGACCGCGGCGTCGCGGGGCGAGGCGGCGCCGTGGGGATTCTATCGCCGCTACGGTCACGCGAACGGCCGCCAGCTCGAGGAGACGGTGGCGGCGCTCGAAGGGGCCGAGGACGCCCTGGCGTGCGCCTCGGGAATGTCGGCGGCGCTCGCGATCGTTTCGACCCTCGCGGGGAAGGGCGACCGGGTGGTGGCCGCGCGCGATCTCTACGGAGGGACACGGTCGTTCCTGGCGCGCGAGACGGCTCGACGGGGCGTTGGGGTGGAATTCCTCCCGCTGGAGGAGATCGAGCGGGGTGTCCCCGCGGGGACGCGGCTCGTCCTCGTGGAAACGATTTCCAACCCGCTGGTGCGGGTGGCGGATCTGGCGCGCGTCTCCAGGAACGCCCGCCGGGCGGGGGCGCTTCTCGTGGTGGACAACACCTTCGCCACCCCGTTTCTGTGCCGTCCGCTGGAATGGGGAGCCGACGTCGTCTACCACAGCGGGACGAAACTCCTCAACGGCCACGGGGACGCCGTGAGCGGAATCGTGTGCGGGGCGGCGGGTCCGATCCGGCTCATGCGCAAGTTCGCGATTTCGGTGGGGGCGACGATTTCACCGATGGACGCCTGGCTGACGCTGCGCGGGCTGAAGACGCTGGGCGTGCGGGTGGCGCGCGCGTGCGAAAACGCCGCCCGGATGGCGTCTTTTCTGGCTCGGCATCCGAAGGTGATCCGGGTGCATTATCCCCGGCGCGGGCGCGTCCTGGGACGGCATCGGGGAACGATCCTTTCGTTCGAGCTTCGGGGAGGACTCCGGGCCGCTTCCCGCTTCTTTCGGGCCTGCCGCCTGATCGCGCTGGCACCGAGCCTGGGGGACGTGACGACGACGTCGTCCCATCCCGCGCGCAGTTCGCACGCTTACCTTTCGGAGGAGGAGCGGGCGGCGATGGGGGTGACGGACGGGCTGGTGCGCCTGTCGGCGGGCCTGGAGGACGCGGAGGATCTTCTCGAGGACCTGTCGCGCGCCCTTGCGAAAGCTTAAGGAGGACCGATCATGGTGGAACCCGTTTCGCCCGCGCCCCCGCCGGCGGCCGCCGGGCCGATCGGCATCGAGGAATTCAAAAAGGTGGCCCTCCGCGTGGGCCGCGTGCTGGAGGCGGCGGAGCATCCCAACGCGCAGAAGCTCCTGGTCCTCAAGGTGGACCTGGGGGGCGGCGACGTCCGGCAGATCGTCTCGGGGATCAAGCCCTGGTACGCGCCGGCGGACCTCGTGGGCAAGAACGTGATCGTGGTGGCCAACCTCCGGCCGGCCACGTTGCGGGGCGTGGAAAGCCAGGGGATGATTCTGGCGGCCACGTCGGGTTCCGAGGTCGTCGTCTGCACGACCGTCAAGGACGCGGCGCCCGGGAGCCCCGTGAGCTGACGCCGGCCGCGGCTCAGGAGGGGCGCAGGCGGATCGTCGTCGTCCCGGTTCCGGTCGCGGTTCCCGGCTGGAAGAGTCCGGCGAGCGTCCGGAGGATCGAGTCCCGGGTGAAGGGCTTCACGACGTAGGCGCGGGCGCCCTTGCGGACGGCGGCGAGGGCGGCTTCCTTGGAGGCGTCCCCGGAGAGGACGACCACCGGGGAGGTCGTGTTCTCGCACAGCCAGGAGAGGAACTGGTGCTCGTCCGACGACGCCAGCCCCATGTCCAGGATCAGGGCGTCGACCTTCCGGTTTTCGCTGAGGAGCGCCATGGCCTGGGCGGCCTGTTCCTCGAGGACCTGGTAGCCGGCCTCGCGCAGAAGGGACGCGAGCGCCTGGCGGTACTTCAGCATGTCGCCCAGCAGGAGGATGGACCGCCGCTGTCCGGGAGGCACGGCGTAGGGAGAGCGGGGCGGGGCGCCCGGGCGCTGGGCGGGGAGTTTCGCGCTCGAATCGGCCTTGAGGTGAACGACGGTCGCGCCCTCGCGGTCCATGATCTTCACGTATCCCCGCGTGGCCAGGACGTACATGGCCCGGAGGGCCTCGAAGCGCGGGTAGAGCGACAGCCGCAGAACTTCCGAGACGCCGACGCGGCCGTTGATCTGGCTGTAGACGGCGCTCAGGAGGTCCGGATTCAGCCCGAGCTGATCGGGCGCGAACGGCTTGGTGGTTCGGATGGGGATCATCGTCTCGTCGCGGATGACCTTGTGGATGACGGCGAGCTCGTCGGCCCTGCGGGCGGCCTCGAGCGCGACCGAGGTGGGGGAAGCGTCCACGGTGACGTCCGCGAGCGGAAAATCCTTGGGCTTGGGGGGCGGGGGGCCTTCCTTGAACTCGAAGCGGGCGGACGTCCAGGAGAAAAGATCGTAGATCTCCTCCTGCGCCTGCTCGCGGAGGGCGGCTTCGATGTCGGCCTTGGTGACGAGTCCCTGGCGGCTGACGAGCTCTCCGAGCCGGCGGCCCGTCTTCTGCTGTTCGAGGAGGAGCTGATCGAGCTGGGCGCGGGTGATCTTGCGGGTGCGGATGAGGATCTCGCCGAGGGAGCTCGTCTTCTTGCTGCTGGTGGAGATGAGCTGCATGCCGTCGGGGGAGATGTAGATCACCTTCTGGAGAGGGCCCTGGGTGAGGGTGAGGGTGCCGGAGATCTGGGCGTTGTAGAGGTGCTGGAGCAGATCGGCGAAGCTGAGGATCGAAACGCTGCCCTGGAGGTCGCCCATGAGCGGTCCATTCTCCGGCAATCCGTTCAGTCCTTCAAGACGTTTGCGATCCGCTCGACGAGAAGGTCCTCCCGGAAGGGCTTCACGAGCACATACCGCGCGCCGCACTGAAGGGCGTTGGCGATGGCCTGCTTGCTCGTGTTGCCCGACAGCACGATGAACGGCGTGTTCGTGCGTTCGCGCAGCCGGGCGCAGAGTTTCAGGCCGTCCTCGGTTTCCAGGGGGACGTCCAGAACCACGACGTCCCCGGGGGACCGGTCGACGAGGTCGCCTTCCACGTCGGCGATGCGCCCTTCGATCGCGTCGTAGCCGGTGGAGCGCAGGCAGAGGGCCAGGGCCGAGCGGAAGGTCGGAAGGTCGCTGAGGATGAGCACCGTGCGTCCGCGGGCGGGCGCGCGCTCCTCGGCGGGCGTGGCGGGCCGGCGCAGGACGGTGTGGGGGGGCGTGAGGCCCTCGCCCCGGTCCCGGATCTTGATCACGCCGCGCTGGGCCAGGCCGTACAGGGTGCGCAGCACGGTGAACTTGGGGTAGAGCGACTCCTCGATGATGTGGGCCACCGTCCGCTCGCCGTCCACGAGCGGCAGGATGTCCTCGATGGCGTTGCGGTCGAGGCTGGGATCGTCCAGGGACGCCGGAAGCTCCAGGCGCTCGGCGATGAGGCGGGTGTCGGGAATCACGGACTGGATGCGGGCGAGCTCGTCCACGCGGCGGGCCGCCTCGATCATGATCGACATGACGTTGGCGTCCAGGAGGACGGACGCCAGCGGACCCTGGTCGGAGGGAGCCGCGCCGTCGCGGCTCTCCACGAACTGGAATCGCGCCTGCGTCCAGGTGAACAGATCGTAGATCTCCTCGGCCACCTGCTCGCGGAGCGCCGAGTCGATGACGGCGCGGTCGAGGATCCCCCGGCGGGAGACGATCTCCCCGAGGGGCGTGCCCGTGCGGCGCTGCTCGGCCAGCAGCTCGTCGAGCTGGTCGCGGGTCAGCCGGCCGGCGCGAAGAAGGATTTCTCCCAGGGGGTTGGTGCGCCGGGCTCCGCTGACCAGCCGGATGCCGTGATCGAGGAACTGGATGACCTTCTTCTGGTCCTCCTGCTCCAGGGTCAGGTAGCCCCGGCAATGGTTCATCGAGAGCATCTGGAGGAGGTTGGAGATGCCGAGGACGTCAACGTCTCCGCGGATTTCTCCCATGGCGTTTACCCCGCCCGCTCGGAGGCGCCGGCGACGAGGATCGCCGCGCCCTTGCGGTCGCGGGCCTTGAGCTGGCCCAGGGCCAGGAGCCTGTAGATCGCGCGCATCGTGGCGAATCTCGGGTAGGGCGAGATCTGCGCCACCTCGCGCAGGGTCCGTTTTCCGTCCACCAGGGGAAACAGCCCCCGGGCGGCCTCGAGGTCTTCGCCCAGCGCCGAGACCGGGATGGACGTGGCGGCCCGCTGGAGGACCATGTCCTCGTCGTGCAGGATCGAACGGATGCGCATGAGCTCGTCGTGCCGGCGGGCCGCTTCCATGAGAAGGGAGGTGACGTTCACGTCGAACGAGAGCCCGGCCAGCGGATCGGTGGCTTCCGCCCGCGCGGAGGGTCCCTCCTGGAACTCGAACGCCGCCCCTTCCCACATGAACATGTCGAAAATTTCTTCCTCGATCTGCTCGCGGAGCGCCTCTTCTACGTCTTTCCGGGTGGCCTTGCCGGCGCGGATCGCGAGCTGGCCGAGCTTGAGGCCCTCGAGTTTCTGGCGGCGAAGGAGCGCCTCCAGATCCGCGCGGCTGATCCGGCGTTTGCGCAGGAGAATCCGTCCCACCCGGTTGATTCGCTTCATGGTCGAGGAAAGCAGGCGGATCCCGCGGGGACCGAAATGAATCGCCTTGCGCTCCATCTCCTTGTAGAGCGTGAGCGTGCCCTCCCTCCGGTTGAAGGACAGAAGCTGAAGGAGGTTCCCCAGGCCCAGGATGTCCACGTCGCCCTTGAGGATGCCCATCGCTCAGGCCCCTCCTCCGGGCGCGGCGGGGACTCCGAGGCGGGCCGCCACCCGGCGGATGGCCTCGGGATACGCTTCGCATTCGGCCTGGAACACCCGTTCGGCGAGGCTCTCCGGCGTGTCCCCGGGAAGCACCGGCACCTTCTTCTGCAGGATGATCGGTCCGTGGTCGTAGTGCTCGTCGGCGAAATGCACGGTGCAACCGGACTCGCGGGCTCCGGAGCGCAGGACCGCCTCGTGCACCCGGCGGCCGTAGAACCCTTTGCCGCCGAACCGGGGCAGGAGCGCGGGATGAATGTTCAGAACCCTTCCGGCCCACTTCGGGGGAAAAAGATAAAGGTGCACGAAGCCCGCCAGGAGGACGAGGTCGATCGGGTAGCGCTCCAGCACCTCGGTCACCGCGCGGCTGAAGCTTTGCGCGTCCGGATAGCGGCGGCGGGGGACGACCTCGGCGGGCAGGCCGTGGCGCCGCGCCCGCTCCAGACCCGGCGCCGCCGGGTCGCTCGACACCACGACCTCGATCCGGGCGGGAAGCGATCCGTCTCCGATGCGGTCGATCAGGTTCTGGAGCGTCCGACCGCCGCCGGAGATGAGGACTCCCAACCGAACCGGGGGACTCATGGGTCGAGCGTCGTTCTCACCGAGGGTCCGTTGTTCAGTATATACCATAAGAAGGCGGTCGGGGGAACGCTCCGGACGCGCGGCCCGGCCCTCAGCTTCCCGCGATCACCGCCACGCAGCGGCCGCACAGCGTGGGATGGCGCGCGTCCCGCCCCACGTCCGCCCGGAGGTTCCAGCAGCGTTCACACTTGGGGTGGGGCGAGCGCTCCGCGTGGATGAAGAGGCCCTTGAGTTCCTCCGCCTCGCGGCCCGCGGGGGCGTCGGCGACGATCGCCTCCGAGACGATCAGGACCTCCTGAAGATCCACCGCCCGCAACGTCCGCGCCAGCGCGAGGTCGGCCGCGTGGAGCGTCACGCGGGCCTCCAGCGATTTGCCGATCGCGCCGGCGCGGCGGAGCCGCTCCAGCTCCCGGTAGACTTCCGCGCGGACCGCCCACACGCGCTCCCATTCGGGATCGGGCTCCCAGGGCCCCGGCTCGGGCCACCGCGCCAGGTGGACGCTCTCTTCGACGCGGCCGGGCATATAGCCCCACACCTCCTCCATCGTATGGGACAGGATCGGGGCGAACATCCGCGTCAACGCGTCGAGGATCTGGTAGAGCGCCGTCTGGGCCGAGCGGCGCTCGCGCGAGGTCCGGCCGGAGGTGTACAGCCGGTCCTTGAGGATGTCGAAGTAGAGCGCGCTCAGGGTGACGGCGCAGAACTGAAAGAGCTCGTGGTAGGCGCGGAAGAACTCGTAGCGCTCGAAGTGCTGGGTGACGCGGCGGACGAGCGCGGAAAGCTCTCCGAGCGCCCAGCGGTCCACGGGCAGGAGGTCCGCGACGCGGTCGCGGCCGGGGTCGAAGTCGTAGAGGCTCGCCAGCAGATAGCGGAAGGTGTTGCGGATCTTCTTGTACGGTTCGGCGCGCTCCCGAAGGATTTCCCAGGACATGGGAAGGTCGTCGGTGAAATCGATCGAGGCGATCCAGAGCCGCAGAAGTTCCGCGCCGATCTTGGACACCACCTCCTCGACGGGGATGAGGAAGCCGGATTTCGAAAGCTTGTCGCCGGTCCGGGCGTCCACGAGAAATCCGTGGGTGACGACCTCCCGGAAGGGGGCCTGGCCGTTGGAGAGGAGGCTGGCCAGGAGCGAGACCTGGAACCACCCGCGGTGCTGGTCGGTGCCCTCGAGGTAGAGCTCCGCCGGGAAGTGAAGTTCCGGGTGTTTCATCGAGACGGCGCGGTGGCTGGCCGCCGACTCGAACCACACGTCGAAGATGTCCTCCTCCTTGACGAAATCCTCCGATCCGCAGGCGCAGCGGGTTCCCGGGGGAAGGATGTCGCGGGGGGCGGTGGTGAACCACGCGTCGGCGCCGCCGCGGGCCACGAGCTTCTTGGCGGCGTCGAAGGTGACGTCGTTGAAGAGAAGCGCGCGGCAGCGGGCGCAGTAGAAGGCGGGGATCGGCACGCCCCAGGAGCGCTGCCGGGACACGCACCAGTCGGGCCGGTCCTGGAGCATGCCGGAGATGCGGGTTTCCCCCCAGGAGGGGACCCAGCGGGTGCGTCGCACCGCTTCGAGCGCCGCCCGGCGGCCGTCGTTGTGATCGATGAGGACGAACCACTGCTCGGTGGCGCGGAAGATGACGGGCTGCTTGCAGCGCCAGCAGCAGGGATAGTCGTGGGTGAATTCTTCGTGATGGAGGAGGACGCCGCTCCGGCGCAGGTCCTCCACGATCCGCGCGTTGGCCTGGAAGACGTGCTGTCCGGTGTACCCGGGCGCTTCGGCCGTGAAGATGCCCGACTCGTCCACGGGGGAGAGGATCGGGAGGTTGTATTTGAGGCCCGTCTCGTAGTCTTCCGCGCCGTGGCCGGGGGCCGTATGGACGAGGCCGGTTCCGTCGGAGACGGTGACGTAGTCGGCCAGGACGACGGGGCATTCGTGCCCGTAGAGAGGGTGCCGGTACTTTTGCCCTTCGAGGTCCCGGCCGCGCACGGACCCGACCGTTTCCCCGAGCGGGATTCGCTTGCGCAGCTCTTCGAGCCGCTGGGGGGCGGCCACGGCGAGGCGGTCGCGGAATCGGACGATCGCGTATTCGAGGTCGGGGTGGACCGCCACGGCGACGTCGGCCGGGAGGGTCCAGGGCGTGGTGGTCCAGACGAGGAGATCCGTTCCCGGGCGGGAGGTCATCTCGAAGGCCAGGTAGATCGAGGGAGAAGGGAGGTTTTTGTATTCGAGTTCGGCCTCGGCCAGCGCGGTGCGGTCCTGGAGGCACCAGTGGATCGGCCGGCGCCTCCGGGCCACGTGGCCTTTCTTCCAGAGAAGCTCGAAAACCTCGAGGATCGAGAGCTCGTACTGAGGGTCGATCGTGAGGTAGGGACGTTCCCAGTCCCCCAGGACGCCGAGGGACTTGAATTCGCGCCGCTGGACGTCGATGTAGGTGCGGGCGAATTCGAGGCAAAGGCGGCGGATTTCGGACTTGGGAAGGGAGGCGGCCTTGGGGCCCAGGTCCTTGACGACGCGATGCTCGATGGGCAGGCCGTGGCAGTCCCATCCGGGGACGAAGGGGGAATGGTAGCCCTGCATGGTCCGGAACTTGACCACGATGTCCTTGAGGACCTTGTTCTGTCCCGTGCCCACGTGCACGTGCCCGTTGGCGTAAGGGGGGCCGTCGTGGAGGATCCATTTCGGGCGGCCGCGGCGGGCGGCCTGGATTTTCGCGTACAGGTTTTCGCGTTCCCATCGCTCCCGGATCCGAGGCTCCATCTGCGTGAGGTTGGCGGCCATGGGAAAATCGGTCCGCGGGAGGTTGAGCGTGTCCTTGTACGGAGTGGAGCCCATGAGGGGAGACATCTTAATGAATGGTCCGGGGGGCGTCAACGCCGCCTCCGGCCGCAATCCTTTGCCGGGCGCCGGCGGCCGCGGTAAAATCCGCCCATGGGCGCGGTCCCTCCCAAGGTGTACGCCCTGGCCGATTCCGTGGTGTACGGCCCGATGGCGTCGCGCCGCCTGGGCCGGTCTCTGGGGGTCAACATCCTTCCCTTCGGCGTCAAGGTATGCTCGTTCAACTGCAACTACTGTCAATGCGGGTGGACGACGGATCTGGTGGACGCGGCGTCGCTCGCCCGGTATCGGTTCCCGAGCGCCCGCGAGGTGGGAGAAGCCCTGCGCCGCCGGCTGCCGGAGCTGAGGGCGTCCGGCGTGCGGGTGGACTGCATGACGATCGCCGGCAACGGAGAGCCGACGCTTCATCCGGACTTTCTCGACGTCGTCCGCGCCCTTCTGGCCGCGCGGGACGAATGCTGGCCCGGGCTCCGCACGGACATCCTTTCCAACGCGGCGCACCTGGACCGGCCGGACGTGGTCGAGGGGCTCAATCTTCTGGATGAGCGGTACATGAAGCTCGACGCGGGGACGGAGGAGCAGTTCCTGAACATGAACGCCCCGGTGATCGAGGCGGGGATCTGGGACGTGGTCCGGCATCTTCCGAGGCTGCGGGATTTCGTGGTGCAGGCGATGTTCACGCACGGCCGGCGGGACAACACGGACACGCGTTCGGTGGTGGCGTGGATCCAGCTTCTGGGGCGCCTGAAGCCCAAGGCGGTTCATGTGTACAGCGTGGATCGCGTCCCGGCGGACCCGAAGATCCGCCCCGTGGAGCGCGAGCTTCTGGAGGAGATCGCGCGGGCGCTGACGGCACAAACGGGGATCCCCGCGGAAGTGTTCTGACGGCCGGAGTCGGAGCGGGTCGGGAAAAAGAGAAGTGGAGGGTTCCCGGAAGCGCGGTCCTCTTGAAAGACCGCCTCGTGGGCCCTATACTTACCACAGCCGCCGCCGGTTCGGGCGGCTCGGCGACGGGCGGGGAGGGGTAGGTCCTCACGCCCCGGGAGAACGATGAGCATTCGGTCACGATCGGCGCCCCGTTCGAACGGGGCTTTTTTTGTAGCTGAGGAAGAACGATGACGCCCCCCACTGCTGCGGACGTATCGGCCCCGCCCCGGCGGCAGGTCCTCGAAAAGGTCACCATTCGCTTCGCCGGCGACTCCGGCGACGGCATGCAGCTCATCGGCGGCCACTTCACCAACACGACGGCCGTTCTGGGCAACGACCTGGCGACCTTCCCGGACTTCCCGGCCGAGATTCGGGCCCCGGCGGGATCGCTCCCGGGCGTTTCCGGCTTCCAGATCCAGTTCGCCGCCAGCGACATTCATACCCCGGGAGACCGGCCGGACGTCCTGGTGGCGTTCAACCCCGCCGCCCTCAAGGTGAACCTCCCCGACATGGCCCCCAATTCGGTCATCATCGTCAATACCGACGCCTTCACGGAGGTCGAGCTCAAGAAGGCGGGCTACAAGACCAATCCTCTCGAGGACGGATCGCTCTCCAAATACCAGGTCTTCAAGGTTCCCATCACGGATCTCACGATCAAGGCGCTCAACTCCATCAAGTTCGCCGAGAAGGATCACCAGAAGAAGGAGCGCAACAAGAACTTCTTCGCGCTCGGGATGCTGTACTGGCTTTATAACCGCCCTCTCGAGACGACCTTCAAGGCCATCGAGCGCGAGCTGGCCAAGAAGGCGGAAGGGGCGCAGCTCGTCGCCGCCGCGCAGACGGCGCTGAAGGCCGGGCACGCCTACGCGGAGGCCACGGAGCTCTTCCGTTCCCAGTACGTCGTCCCTCCGGCCCGCTACCAGCCCGGCACGTACCGCAACATCAACGGCAATACCGCTCTGGCGATCGGACTGGTGACGGCGTCGCGGCTGGCGGGGATTCCCCTCTTCTACGGGAGCTATCCGATCACGCCGGCCAGCTCGGTCCTCGAGGAGCTGTCGCGCCACAAGAATTTCGGGGTGCGGACGTTCCAGGCGGAGGACGAGATCGCGGCGGTGACCGCGGCGATCGGGGCCTCCTACGCCGGAGCCCTCGGCGTGACCGGCACCAGCGGCCCCGGGGTGGCCCTCAAGAGCGAGGCGATCAACCTGGCCGTGATGGTGGAGCTTCCGCTGATCATCTGCGACATTCAGCGCGGCGGGCCGTCCACGGGATTGCCGACGAAAACCGAGCAGGCGGATCTCCTGCAGGCTCTCTTCGGGCGGAACTCGGAATCGCCCGTGGCGGTCGTGGCCCCGGCGACGCCCGCGGAATGCTTCGACCTGGCGATCTTCGCCGCCCGCATCGCCATCAAGTACATGTGCCCCGTGTTCGTGCTCTCGGACGGCTACCTCGCCAACGGCGCCGAGCCCTGGAGGATCCCCGATCCCGAGCAGCTCCCCAGGATCGAGGTCCGCTTCCGGAAGGACCCCGACGGCTTCGCCCCGTACCTCCGGGACGAGGTGACGCTCGCCCGCGAGTGGGCCATTCCGGGCACCCCCGGCCTGGAGCATCGGATCGGCGGCATCGAGAAGAGTCACATCTGGGGCAACGTCAATTACGATCCCGAAAACCACGATTTCATGTGCCGGGTGCGCGCGGCGAAAATCCAGCGCATCGTCCAGGATGTTCCCGACGTGAAGGTCCACGGACCCGAGGACGCGACCACGCTTGTCATCGGCTGGGGGTCCACGTACGGGGCCATCCGCGCGGCGGTGGAGGAGTGCCAGCAGCGGGGGCTCAAGGTGGCGCGCGCCCACCTGAGGCACCTGAATCCGTTCCCGGCCAATCTGGGCAAGGTGCTTTCCCGCTTCCGCAAGATTCTGGTGCCCGAGATGAACCTCGGCCAGCTTCTGTTCCTCCTGCGCGCGAAGTTCCTGGTGGACGCCAAGGGCATCAACAAGGTGCAGGGAAAGCCCTTCCGCGTCGCCGAGCTGATCGAGGTGATCGAAAAGGAATGCCGATAGATTCCCGACCCGGGAGGTGAATGAACCATGGTCGCCCCCACGCAGCCCCAGACCGCGCCCCAGGCGCCCAAGTACACCAAGAAGGACTTCCAGACCGATCAGGAGGTGCGCTGGTGTCCCGGGTGCGGGGACTACGCCATTCTCAACGCCGCCCAGCAGGTCTTCGCCCAGCTGGGACTGCCCCGCCACAACCTGGTGATGGTTTCGGGGATCGGCTGCTCCAGCCGCTTCCCGTACTACGTGAACACCTACGGATTCCATACCATCCACGGGCGCGCCCCCGCCGTGGCCACGGGCATCAAGCTGGCCAACCCCAACCTCCAGGTCTGGGTGATCACCGGCGACGGGGACGGCCTTTCGATCGGCGGCAACCACCTCATCCACGCCCTGCGCCGCAACGTCGACCTCAAGATCCTGCTCTTCAACAACCGCATCTACGGGTTGACCAAGGGGCAGTACTCCCCCACGAGCGAGCTGGGCAAGCTCAATAAGTCCGCCCCCTACGGGACCGTGGATCAGCCGATCAATCCGATCTCGCTCGCCCTGGCCGCCGAGGCCACCTTCGTCGCGCGCTCGGTGGACGTGTACGCCAAGCACCTGATGGAAATGATCCGGCGGATGGCCGAGCACAGGGGATCGGCCTTCCTGGAGATCTACCAGAATTGCAATGTCTTCAACGACCGCGCCTTCGAGAAGTTCACCGAGAGGGACGTCCGGGACGACTGGAACGTGGTCCTGGAGCACGGCAAACCCCTTATTTTCGGAAAGAACCGCGACCGGGGGATCCGCCTCAACGGTTTGAAGCTGGAGGTCGTCAAGCTCGGCGAGAACGGAGTCACCGAAAAGGACCTCATCGTCCACGACGAGCACAATCCGCCGCTGGCGTACCTTTTGTCCCGCATGAACTTCCCGCAGTTCCCGGAGCCCGTCGGCGTCTTCCGCAGCGACCGCCTGCCGACGCTCGAGGAGCGCGTCGAGAACCAGATCGCGGAGGTGAAGAAGAAGCAGGGCGAAGGGGACCTGCGGAAGCTGCTTTTCTCCGGCGACCTGTGGGAAGTGAAGTAGCCGGCGGCCCGGATTGACAGCGCGCGCCGGGCCCCTATAATCAGGGCGCATGTCCGACAAGGCCGCCTTGGTCCGCCCCGAGCTCCGGGAACACGTGGCGGAGATCCTCCGCCTGCTCGGAGAGGATCCTTCCCGCGAGGGACTGGTTCGGACTCCGCTCCGGGTGGAAAAAGCGCTGCGCTACCTCACCCGCGGGTACGGCCAGGATCCCACCGAGACGCTCCGCGGAGCGGTCTTCGAGGCCAGCGACTACGACGAGATGGTGATCGTCAAGGACATCGACGTCTTCTCGCTGTGCGAACACCATCTGCTGCCTTTCTTCGGGAAGTGCCACGTGGCGTACCTGCCGGAGCGCAAGATCGTGGGACTTTCGAAGATCCCCCGCGTCGTGGAGGTCTACGCCCGTCGGCTTCAGATTCAGGAGCGCCTCACCACGGAGATCGCCCGCGTCATCGAGGACGCCCTGCAGCCCAAGGGGGTCGGCGTCGTCATCGAAGCGTTCCACCTGTGCGTGATGATGCGCGGCGTGGAAAAGCAGAACGCCCACATGATCACCAGCTCCATGCGCGGCCGCTTCCGCACGGACCCCAAGACCCGCGAGGAATTTCTGGATCTGATCCGTCGGTCCAAACCGCTATAAAGGAGGGTTTCATGGCGACGCTCGTCGGCAAGAAGGCCCCGGCCTTCAAGACCCAGGCGTTCGTGCGCGGCGAGATCAAGGAGATCTCGCTCGACGATGCCAAGGGAAAGTGGACGGTCCTGTTCTTCTACCCGCTGGACTTCACCTTCGTCTGACCCACGGAAATCATGGCGTTCTCCGACAGGTTGTCGGAATTCCAGCAGCGCGGCGCCGAAGTGATCGCCGTGTCCACCGATTCCGTGTACTCCCACAAGGCGTGGGCCGAGGTGCCCCGCACCAAGGGCGGCATCCAGGGCGTTCAGATCCCCATCGCCGCGGATCTCACCAAGATGATTTCGCGGGACTACGGAGTTCTCGACGAGGCCAAGGGCATCGCCCTCCGGGGGACGTTCATCATCAACCCCGAGGGGACCGTGGTTTCCGAGACCGTCAACTTCTTCCCCGTGGGACGCAACGTGGACGAGTGCCTGCGCACCATCGACGCGTTCCAGGAGGCCGCCAAGGGCGTCGTCTGCCCGGTGGGCTGGACCAAAGGGAAGGAGGCCATCAACCCGAAGGAAGCCTCCAAGTACTTCGAAAAGCTCAAGACGTAGCGGTCCTGCGACCGCCCCGGGTCTCCGCCGCCCGCGATCGCGTCGGAGCGGCGCGGGGCCCGGGGCCCGGGAGCGGCCGGTGAAGATCGATCTGCATACCCATACGACCCGCTCGGACGGCAATACGCCGCCGCGCGAACTGGTGCGGCTGGCGCGCGAGGCGGGAATCGGCGTCCTGGCCGTGACCGACCATGATACGGCGGAGGCGATCGAGGAATGCCTGGACGAGGGCGCCCGCCGCGGCGTCCGCGTCCTTCCCGGGATCGAGCTGTCCAGCCGGTTCGAAGGAAAGGACGTCCATGTGCTCGGCTACGGGTTCGACCCGGCGGCGCCGGCTCTGCGGGAGCGGCTGGAGGATCTTCACCGCCGACGCCGGGAACGGGTGACCCGGATCTGCGCGCGGCTGGCCGAGCTGGGGGTGGCTCTGGAGCCTCAGGAGGTTCTCCGCGAAGCGGGCGGAAAATCGGTGGGCCGCCGCCACGTGGCCCGCGCGCTGGTCCGCAAAGGCGCGGTGGGTTCCCTGGAGGAGGCGTTCGGGCGCTACCTCGGAGCCGATTCCCCGGCTTACGTTCCCGCCCACGAAATGACCCCCCGGGAGGCGCGCGACCTCGTCCACGCCCACGGGGGGCTGGCCGTCCTGGCCCACCCCGGGTTCCTCGAGGACGACGCCCTGGTCGAGCGCCTCCTGGACGAGGCGCGGTTCGACGGGATCGAGGTCTTTCATCGCTATGATTCCGCCACGCGGCACCGGACCTACCTGGAGATGGCCCATCGGCGCAATCTTCTGGTGACCGGCGGCTCCGACTTCCACGGGGACCGGCATCCGCGCAACGCCGCGCTGGGGGAGATGACCTGTCCCCGCGAGCACTGGAAAGCCTTTGAAAAGCGGCTCCGGGCGCAGTAGACTTCTTCGGACACGCCCATGACCCTCGACCAGGACAACGACCCACTTGTCGGGAGCAAGATCGGATCGTTCCGCGTGGAGAAACGCCTGGCCGCCGGCGGCATGGGCGTCGTTTATCGGGCCCGGCACGTCTCCCAGGATCAGGAAGTGGCCATCAAGCTTCTGGCCCCTTCGCTCGCCCAGGATCAAGAGTACGTCACCCGCTTCTTTCGGGAGGCCGGCGCCGCCGGCCAGATCGACCATCCCAACGTCGTGCGCGTCATCGACGTGGGGCGCCACGAGGACAAATACTACCTCGTCATGGAGTACGTCGAGGGGGAGACCCTCGATCGGATCCTGGACCGGGAGCGCCGCCTGTCCCTCGAACGCGCGACCCGGCTCATCCGGGATGTGGCCGCGGGCCTGGCCGCGGCCCATCGGGCCGGAATCATCCACCGGGACGTCAAGCCCGGCAACATCATCGTCTCCCGGGACGGGAAACCCCATCTCACCGACTTCGGCCTGGCCCGCCATACGGAGACGCGCAAGGGGCTGACGATCGAGGGGACGTTCCTGGGCACGCCGGAATACGCTTCTCCCGAGCAGGTCGAGGGTCGCCGCCTGGACCACCGGACGGACCTCTACTCCCTGGGCGTGACCTACTTCCAGCTTCTCTCCGGCACGCTCCCCTTCCTGGGGGAATCCCCCATGGAGATCGCCATCAAGCGCACCAAGGAGGAGCCGCGGCCCCTGGAGCACGCCTTCCCGGCGGCCGACCCGCGCGCCTGCGCGATCGTGCGCAAGCTTCTCCAGATGGAACCGTCCCAGCGGTACGCGAGCGCCACGGACCTCATCCGCGACCTCGACGCGATTCTCTTCGGCCAGAAACCCGAAGTCGCCCAGAAACCCGCGACCACGCGCGCCACGAAAACCCCTTCGATCACCGTGGCCGCCAAGCGCCGTCTCCGCGCCCTGACCCATTGGGGGCTCCTGTCCCTGGGAATCCTGTCGGCCTTCCTTTCCGGCGGCCTGGCCGCGCGGGGCGGCACGTTCCTGGAAACCTGGCCGGCCCGGGACGGCGACCTCGGACTGCGCATCCTTCTTCTCGTCTGCGCCCTCCTGGCCGGAGGCGGCGCGGCGTTCATCTACCGGCGCGAGTTCGCTTCGACGGGACGCATGGCCTCGCTGGCTTCGCTGGTCGCCCTGATGCTCCTGGGATCCCTGGCCGCCGGGACCCTGATCGACCGCGATTCGGGGCAGGGCGCCGTGGCGACGCTCGGCCACACGCTGGCCGCTCTCGGAACGTCGATCGGGGCGCCCGCCAACCGCCTCGCCTTCGGGCTGCTTTTCCTTTTCGCCGCCGCCGTCGTCTCGTTCGAGCACCTGCCGGGAGCGTCCCGCGTGCTGCTCTCCCGGGTGCTCATGGTCGTGGGATACCTCCTCATCTACTCCTTCGGGACGCCCCAAGGACTGGACGGCCCCTTCCGCCAGTTCATGATCCACGCGGAATTGTCGGTGCCCCTGGCCACGGCCACGGCGCTGGCCTGCGTTTTCGGGACGTGGCTCCTGACGGGCTGGAATTTCGAGGGCGGATGGAAGGTCTTCGGCGCCGCCCTGGCCCTGGCCGGGGCGGCGGGACTTTTCGCCTTCGGAGCGCTGGTGGCCCAGCCGCTGCGTCCGGAAGGATGGCTCGCCCTCCTCGGGGAACGGTTCGATGACTTCGGGCGCGCTTTCGCCAAGCAGGGGACGGCGCTCGCCGTCGTCCTGGCCGTGGGTGTGATCGAACAATCCGTCGTGGGCGCCGGAATGCGCCGCATGGACCGGTTCTACCGCAAGAAGTTCTGATCGCCGTATGCCTGCCGCTTCGGGCCTGGAACGCGACCTGCGCCGCATCGTCCGCGGGGACGTCCTCTGCGACGAGATTTCCCGCGCCCTCTACTCGACCGCCGCCTGCATCTTTCAGATCGTTCCCCAGGCGGTCGTCGTTCCCCGCGACCGACGGGATGTGGCGGCCGTCGTGAAGTACGCCGCGGAGCGGGAACTCCCGATCACGCCGCGCGGCGCCGGCAGCGGCCTGGCCGGGCAGACCCTCGGACCCGGCATCATCCTGGACTTCTCGAAGTACATGAACCGGATCCTGGAGACGGATCAGGTCCGCTCCACCGTCCGTGTCGAGCCCGGTGTGGTCCTCGGGGATCTCAACCGGCACCTGCGGCAGTTCGGGCTCTGGTTTCCCCCGGACCCCTCCAGCGGCGATGTGGCCACCCTCGGCGGCATGATCGCCAACAACGCCGCGGGGGCCCACTCCGTCAAGTACGGCGTCACCCGGGACTACGTGGCCGGACTCGAGTGCGTCCTGGACGACGGTTCCCTCACCGGCCAGGACCGCTGGAAGGAACTGGTTCAGAAGATGGCGTCGCTCACGGCCGCCAACCGGCCCCTCATCGAGCGGTGGAAGCCGAACGTCCTGAAGAACTCGAGCGGGTACCACCTCTACGACGATCCGTTCGACATGAACCGGCTGATCGTCGGCAGCGAGGGGACGCTGGCCGTCGTCACGGAAGCGCGCCTGCGGATCGCGCGCCGGCCGACCGAACGCATCCTGCTTCGGATCACCTTCGACGACCTCGAGCCCATGGGGCGGGCCGTCCAGGCGCTTCGCCCGCTGGGCCCCAGCGCCCTCGAGGTGATCGACAAGACGATGATCGATCTCGTGCGCGGATCGCTCCTCGAATACGGCGAAGCGATGCCCGAGAACCTCCGGGCGATCCTCCTGTGCGAGTTCGACGGAGACCGCCGCGACGCCGTCGAAAAGCTGGCGGAAAAGGCCCGGACGCTCCTGGGGGAGGCGCTCGAGGTCACCGTGGCCTCCGGCGGGGATTACGAAAAGCTCTGGAAGGTCCGCAAGGCCGCATCCCCGATCCTCGACCGCCTGCAGGGGCCGCTTCGCTCGACGCGCATCATCGAGGACGCCTGCGTGCACCCGGACCGGCTGGTCGACTACATCCGGGGGCTCAAAGGGATCTTCGCCCGGCACGGCGTGGACGGCATCGTGTTCGGTCACGCCGGCAGCGGACACGTCCACGTGAACGTCCTCATGGATCCGCGCTCGGGGGAGCATCATGCGAAGATCCGGCCCCTCTGCGAGGACGTGGCCGATCTCGTGGCGTCCCTGCGGGGGACGCTGTCCGGGGAGCACGGGGACGGGATCCTCCGGGCGGCGTACCTGCGCAAGATCTTCGGGAAACTCTACCCGCTCTTCGAGGAAGTCAAGCAGGCGTTCGATCCCCGGAACATCCTCAATCCGGGCAAGAAGCTGGCGCCGCCGGACTTCGATTTCACGCCCTTCCTGAGGGCGTCCCGGAGGCCGGACGCGACCTATCGGCACGACTCGCCGTTCCTCGCCTGGGCGGGCGAGATCGAGCGCTGCAACGGGTGCGGCCACTGCCGGACCTACTGTCCCGTGTTCAAGGAGATTCCCGACGAGGCGGCGACGCCGCGGGGCAAGGCGGTGGCGCTCGGGGCGGCGCTCGAGGGGAAGGTGGCGGAGGATCCGGCGGCGCTGCGGCGGGTGGCGGATCTGTGCATCAACTGCAAGCTGTGCCTCGTCCTTTGTCCGTCCCGGGTGGACATTCCGGGAATGTGCCTGGAGGCCAAGGCGTTCGACGTTTCCCGCCGGGGGCTTTCCCGCCGGGACGCGCTCTTCGTGCGGGTGCGGGAGAATTCGGAGCGCGCCGCCCGCTGGGCGCCCTTTTCGAATTGGCTGGCGCCCGTGGCGGGGCCGATCCTCGGGCTCAAGCGCGCGCCGCGCTTCGTGCGGGCGGAGGTGCGTCCCACGCGCGTGTCCGACCGCAAGGTGGTTTATTTCGCCGGCTGCTTCGCCGATTTCAACGATCCTCTGGGCGAGAAAAAGTCCACGATCGAAGTCCTCGAACGGAACGGCTTCGAGGTCGTGATTCCGGACTACCGCTGCTGCGGGCTGGCGGCGCTTTCGCTGGGCGCGCGCGAGGAGGCCGTCCGGGACGCGCGCGAGAACGTGGCGATTCTGGCGGCCACGGGGGATCTTCCGATCGTCGCCAGCGCCCCGTCCTGCGGGCTCATGCTCAAGATGGAACTCCCGCGGCTGGTTCCGGGGGACGACGCCCGCCGGGTGGCCTCCCGGGTGACGGACGTTCACGAGTTCCTCTGGAGCCTGCACCGCCGGGGGGCGCTGGACGTGAATTTCAAGCGCATCCAGTCCACGCTCCTGGTGCATCCCACGTGCCACCTGCGGGCGCTGGGGGCGGACAAGGCGGCCCGGCAGGTGCTCGGCCTGATTCCGGGGATCGAGCTCGTGGAGATTCCGGAACGCTGCTGCGGGATGGCGGGGTCGCTCGGAATGAAGGCCGCCACGTACGATCTGGCTCAGGCGATCGGGCGGCACGTGTTCGCGGACATCCGGGCGAAAAATCCCACCCTCCTGGCGGCCTCGAACGGCACCTGCCGGTTCCATATCGGGGAGGGGGTCGGCCGCGAGGTGCTTCACACGATGACCCTTCTGCACCGCGCCTACGGGCTTTCGCCTCTGGACGGCTTCCACAAGGTGCACGAAGGGGTGGCCATCGCCTCGCTTCGGAACCACATGGCCGCCTCCGAGCCGGACGAATAAGGCGCGTGCGGGCGCTTGCGGCTCCGGGCCGGGCCGGGTAGAATCCGGGCCCATGACCGGCGACACGCTGCGGGATCTCGAAGACAAGGTGCGCGCGGGGGAGCGTCTGTCGTTCGAGGACGGAGTGCGCCTTTTCAAGGCGCGCGATCTCTTCGCGGTCGGCCGCCTGGCCAACCTCGTCCGCGAGCGCAAGAACGGCAACCGGGCCTACTACGTCCGGAACATGCACCTCAACTACACGAACGTGTGCGTGTTCGACTGCCATTTCTGCAGCTTCTACCGCAAGGAAGGGCAGGAAGGGGCCTGGGAAATGGATCTCGAGGCGGTCTTCGCCTATGCGGCCAAGGCGCGCTTCGAGCGCCTGAACGAGCTGCACATCGTGGGCGGGGTGCATCCGCGGCTTCCGTTCGGCTACTACCTCGAGATGCTCCGCGGGCTCAAGGAGCGTTACCCCGAGCTGCACCTGAAGGCGTTCACGGCGACCGAGATCGACCACCTGACGAAGATTTCGAAAAAGCCGGCGGAGCAGGTGCTTCTGGAGCTCCGGGAGGCGGGACTGGACTCGCTTCCGGGAGGAGGGGCGGAGATTTTCGCCCCGCGGGTGTGGAACCAGATCTGCAGCGGCAAGGCGAAGCCCGAGCGATGGCTGGAGATTCACCGCGCGTGGCACCGCCTGGGAGGGCGCTCCACGGCCACGATGCTGTACGGCCATCTCGAGACCGACGAGGAACGCGTGGATCACATGCTGCGCGTGCGGGCGCTTCAGGACGAGACGGGCGGATTCACGGCGTTCATCCCGCTGGCCTTCCAGGTGGAGAACAACCGTCTCTCGCACCTGCCGCGGCCCACGGCCCAGACGGACCTCCGGGTGCACGCCGTGGCGCGGCTCCTTCTGGACAATTTCGACCACATCAAGGCGTACTGGGTGATGACCGGGCTCAAGATGGCCCAGATTCTTCTCTCCTGGGGCGCGGACGACATCGACGGGACGATCGTCGAGGAACGGATCGTGCACATGGCGGGGGCGGAATCGCCCCTGGGGGTGACGGAGGAGGAGCTCCGGGCGCTCATCCGCGAGGCCGGCCGGGAGCCCGTGCGCCGCGACACGCTGTACCGGCCGCTGGAGCCCGTCGAGTCCGGGCGGGCGTAGGGGCGCGGCGCCCGCGAGCCAGGGGATTTTTTTCGCTTTACCCGGCGGCGGGGGAGGCGTAGACTTTCGGGAAATCGCCGCTTCCCGGAGGTCGGCATGCGCATCTTCGAACCGCACGCCCACATGTACGCGCGCACCACCAACGACTACGAAGCCATGGCCAAGGCGGGCGTCGAGGTGCTGGTCGAGCCCGCCTTCTGGCTGGGCGAAACCCGCAAGTACGCCGGCAGCTTCTTCGACTACTTCGACCATCTGATCCACTACGAACACTCGCGGGCGGCCCGCTACGGAATCCGGCAGTACGTCACGATCGCCATGAATCCCAAGGAGTCCAACAACTACGAGCTGGCGCAGGAGGTCGTCGAGGAACTTCCGCGGTTCCTCGAGCATCCGCGCGTGGTGGCGGTCGGCGAGATCGGCTTCGACGCGATGACCCCCACGGAGGAGGAATTCTTCGTCCGGCAGGCGGAGCTGGCGCGCGAGTTCGGCCTGCCTCTTCTGATTCACTCGCCGCACCTCAACAAGTACGAGGGCATCCGGAGGCTCCTCGAAGTTCTCAAGGGAATGGACTACGACATGGACCGCGTCCTCATGGACCACAACGTCGAGGACACGACGCCCATGTCCCTCAAGGCGGGCTGCTGGGCGGGGCACACGGTCTATCCGATCACGAAGCTCTCGCCCGAGCGGATGGCCAACATCGTCGAAGACAACGGCTACGAGCGCATGATGATCAACTCCGCCGCCGACTGGGGGCCCAGCGATCCGCTCATGGTCAAGTACACGGTGGAGGAGCTGCGCGGCCGCGGAGCCTCCGAGCGGGATCTCGAGCGCCTGGTCTGGGACAATCCATGGAATTTCTTTTCGAAATCGGGACGTCTGCGCTGAGAATTTGGTAATGTATTGACGGCCCGGCCGTCTAAAAATCCTGACCGGACGGATCGGACTTATTGCAGGGAGGGAAGAGATGCTTCGAGCCATGGGCGCGGCCGCGCTCTGGGTGGTCCTGACGGCGTGTGGAACCTCGACCAGCGAAACGTATTCGAAGGACTCCATTCCGGACATCGGCAACTATCCTCCGCCTCCGCCCGGGTACACGAAGGTGCGCGCGGCGGTCATGAAGCTGCAGGACAAGACCAACAACCAGTCGTGGCATTCGCGCCCGGTCGGCGAGCAGGCGGCCGAGCAGCTCGAGACGCTCCTGGTGAACTCCGGGAGATTCAACATGATCGAGCGGCTCCAGCTCGAGAACGTGCTCAAGGAGCAGGGGCTCGCCAATGTGGTGGATCCCAACGAGCTGGCGCGTCCGGGACGGGTGCGGGGCGTGGATTATCTGTTCCTCGGATCCATTACCGAGTTCAGCATCAAGGTCATGCGGACGCGGACCGGCGGCGGCATTTTCGACCGCATCCTTCCCGGCATCGCCCCTCTGGACATCGATACGAGCAAGACGGAGATCGAGACGCGCGTGGCGGTGGACATCAAGCTCGTCAATACGACGACCGGGGAGATCGTCGCCAAGGACGCCGAACCCGTCAAGCGGGTCGATACCGCCAGCGCGTGGGGCGTCCGCGTCCTCGGCATCGGCGGGGACGCGAGCAAGGACATCAAGGTGGACGCCGAAAGCCAGGGCCGCATCATGCGGTACGCTCTGGACCAGTCTTTGAAGCGCATGCTTCCGGCCATCGACGCCAAGTTCTCGCGGCCCCAGCCGTCGTACTGCCCGCACTGCAAGACGGAGCTGGCCGCGGGGCAGAACTTCTGCACCAAGTGCGGCAAGTCCGCCGCCAAGCCCAAGTGCAAGTGCGGCGCGGAGCTGGAGTCGGGGGCGAAGTTCTGCGGCGCCTGCGGAAGCAAGGTGGAAGGGGCGGAGCCCGCGCCGTCGTCGCCCCAGGGGCGCGCGCCGTCGCCCGCGCCCGCCTCGGGGGATTATTTGCCCGAACACGCCGTCCTGGCGCGCGCCCCGAGCGGGAAATGGTATGCGTGCATCGTGAAGACGCCCGCCGAGGGCGAGAAGAAGGAAGTCGAATTTCAGATGCTGACCAAGAACGAAACCTTCAAGAGCGAGCGCTATCACAAGACCCGCCCGGCGAAGGCCGAGGACATCAAAATCGGCGCGACGGTCTTTGTGCCGAATGTTTTCGCGTATGGACGGGATCTGAACCGTCCGGGGGCGGTCGTCGAAACGTGGAAGGAGAGCTTTTCGGAGTGGCAGGAAACGACCGTCACCGGCGTAAAGGGCGGCGAGCAGGGTCTTTTCCAGGCGCCCGTCTACGGGGAAAAGGACATTCATTTCTCCAACGTTCGCGTGGCCGTGAAGGAGTGAGCGGGCCGGGCACGTTCTCTCGAGAGACGTTTTCGGGGAAGGTGCCGCTCTTTCCCTTGCCGGACGTGGTCCTTTTCCCGGGATCCCTCCTTCCGCTTCACGTCTTCGAGCCGCGCTATCGGCAGATGACGCGGGACGCTCTGGACGGGGAACGGCTGATCGCCATGGCCCTGCTCAAACCGGGCTGGGAAAAGGATTACTACGGCAATCCTGCCGTCCACGACGTGGTGGGGATCGGCCGCATCGCGGAGGACAAAGTGCTTCCGGACGGCCGTTTTCTCCTGCTTCTCGAGGGCGTCGCGCGGGCCCGGCTTCTGGACATCGTCCGGGATCGGCCGTACCGGGTCGCCCGGGTGATTCTTCTGGAAGACCGGATCCCTGAGGGAGCGGAGGAGACGTTCCGGCCCGCGCTGGAGGATCTTTGCTCCCGGCGGATCGCGGCGGCGCCCGCGGCCCCTCCGGGAACGCTCTCCTTGGGCTGCCTGTGCGATCGGGTCGCGGCGGCCCTCGTGCGGGATCCGGCGGCCCGGCAGGAACTGCTGGCGGAGGAGGACGTGGGGGTTCGGTGCCGGCGCCTCCTGGCCGCGATTCCCCCCGGAACGGGCGTTCGGGGCGACCCCGGCCGGCCTTCTCCCAATTGAAGGCCGCAAGGTTGATTTAGACTTGCGGCGGATTTCCGATTATAGTAAGAGGAGTCCGATTCGCCCGGGACGGCATGGAAATCAGAATCGCCAAGGAAATCGGGTATTGCTACGGCGTCCGGGACGCCGTGGACATGGCCATCGACGAGGCCGACAAGGCCGGAGGGGCCAAGGTCTATACCTTCGGGCCGATCATTCACAATCACCATACGATCGACATGCTCCGGGACGCGCACAACGTCCATACCGTGCAGTCGATGGAGGAGATCGGCGAGAAGGGCGCCACGGTCGTCATCCGCACGCACGGAACCACGCCGGCGCGGATGAAGGAACTCGTCGAAGCGGGATTCAACGTCAAGGACGCGACGTGCCCCTTCGTCCTCAAGACCCAGCGCAAGGCGCGCGAGTTCGCCGCGGAGGGGTACCACATCGTGATCCTCGGCCATCGCAACCATCCCGAGGTCGTGGGGATCGCCGGCCAGGTGCCGGATCGTCACACGATCGTGGATACACGGGAGGATCTCGAGAAGGTCGGCCGCCACCTCAAGATCGCCGCGCTCTTTCAGTCCACCGTGACCTTCGAGGACTACGCGTGGGCGATTCCGCTCCTGGCGGCCAAGTGCTACGAATTCAAGCTCCTTCAGACGATCTGCGGCGTCACGATCACGCGGCAGAAGCGCACCGCCGAAGTGGCGCGGGACGTGGATCTCATGATCATCATCGGGGGGAAGAACTCCTCCAACACGAAGAAGCTCGTGGACGTCAGCCGGCCGTATTGCCGCACCGTGCACATCGAGGAGCCCGAGGAGATCGACGGCGTGGATCTCTCCGGCGTGCGCCGGGTCGGCATCAGCACGGGAACCTCGACGCCCGAATTCCTGGTGGATGCGCTCGTCGAGCGGCTCAGGGCGAGGGCGTGACCGGAGCCCCCGCCTTCGCGGGCCCGCCTCCGATCGCGGACAACGACATGACCACCGTCTGGGACAGGCTGGAACGGCATCTGCTCCATGTGCAGAGCCCCGCCCAGTACATCGGCGGGGAGTGGAACACAATCCGCAAGACGGACGCCGAGGTCAAGGTGGCCGTGGCCTTCCACGACTGCTACAAGATCGGCATGGCCCACCTGGGCCTTCAGATTCTCTACGGACTTCTCAACTCCCGGGAAGACACCCTGTGCGAGCGCGTCTTCGCCCCCTGGCCGGACCTCGAGGACCGCATGCGGGCGGAGGGCCTCCCCCTGTTCTCGGTGGACAGCCACCGGCCGGTGCGCGAGTTCGACATCCTGGGCTTCTCGCTGCAGAGCGAGCTCGGGTACACGAACGTTCTCAACATGCTGGAGCTGGCGGGCCTGCCGCTCCGGGCCCGGGAGCGCGGCCCCGAATTTCCGCTCGTCGTCGGGGGAGGCGTCAACGCGAGCTATCCGGAGCCGCTGGCCGACTTTTTCGACGTCTTCATCCTGGGAGACGGCGAGGAGGCGATGCCCGCGCTCGTGGACGTCTACAAGGACCTGCGCCGGGACCGGGACGCGCTCCTCAGGACGGTCGCCGAACGGGTTCCGGGAGCGTACGTTCCGTCTCTCTACGAATGGACCTACGCGCCCGATGGGACGATCTCCTCGTTCACGGGCCGGGTCGTCAAGAAGGCCCAGGTGGCGGATCTCGACGGGGCTTATTATCCGCTCAAGCCCGTCGTGCCGTTCGCGGAGGTGGTCCACGACCGGATCAACCTGGAGATCATGCGGGGCTGCCCGCACCGCTGCCGCTTCTGCCACGCCGTGAGCTTCAAGAACAAGCTCCGCTTCCGCTCGGTGGAGAAGCTCCTGGCGCAGGCGGAGGAGGTGTACAAGAACACCGGGTACGACGAGATCGCCCTGACGTCCCTGTCGAGCGGAGACTACCCGCAGATCCACGAGCTCATGACGCGGCTTCACGCCCGCTTCCGCCAGCGGCGGGTTTCGGTGTCGCTGCCGTCCCTGCGCGTGGACGAGAAGCTTTCGGAGCTTCCGGCGCTGATGACCTCGGTGCGCAAGGGAGGCTTCACGATCGCTCCCGAGGGAGGCTCCGAGGAATTCCGCAGGATCATCCGCAAGCCGATCCGGGACGAGGACCTTGATGCGACCGTCCGGGCGGCCTTCCAGCACGGCTGGAATCACGTGAAGATGTATTTCATGGTGGGATTCCCGATGGAGACCGCGGCGGACGTCGAGGCCATTCTCGAAACCGCCAAGCGGGCCAGCCGGATCGGCAAGGAAGTCCGGGGGAAGTGGGGCGACGTCAATATCACCCTCTCCCCCCTCATTCCGAAGCCTCATACCCCGTTCCAGTTCTGCGCGCAGCGGGAGCTGGAGTACGTGCTGGAGGTGGAGCGGCGCCTGGCGTCCCTGGCGCGCGGCACGCGGGTCCACCTGCGCGCGCACGATCCGCGGAAGTCCTACATCGAGGCGGTTCTGGCGCGGGGGGACCGGAGGGTGGGCGCCGCCCTCGTGGAAGCGCGCCGGCTGGGCGCCCGTTTCGACGAATGGTCGGAGTTTTTCGATTTCCCGCGCTGGATGCGCGCCTTTCAGAACGCGGGCATCGATCCCGATTTCTACGCCCGCCGGGAACGCTCCGTCTCGGAGGTGCTCCCGTGGGAGCCGCTGGACGTGGGACGGCCCAAGCAGGCCCTCTGGAACGACTACCAGGCGGCGCTGCAGGCGGCCCGCGAGCGGGAGGCCAGGAATGCTGAAAAAGCTAGCTGAGTTCCTCGAACGCGAAGTCGAGATCTGGACCACGGAGAACACGGAGCCGTGGATGGGGATCCTCAAGCAGGTGACGCCCGACTACGTGGCGCTCCTCATCGACGAACTGGAAACGTTCCTGGTGGCCAACAAGATCGTGGCGTTCCGGCTCTCCGAAGGGGAGCAGGGCGCCGCCGCCGGGGAACGGGGCGAGGAAGAGGAGGCGTAGGACGCCGCCCATGGCCGGCAAGCCGCGAACGGTCGACGAGCTGCGCGCCTCCGGGGCCCGCGTGGTCCCGGTGAAGGAGGAGATGCGGCGCAATCTCATCCGCAAGCTCCGCGCCGACGAACGGCTCTTCCCGGGCATCGTCGGCTACGACCGGACCGTCCTGCCCGCCCTCCAGAACGCCATTCTCGCCCGCCACGACTTCATCCTTCTCGGCCTCCGGGGGCAGGGCAAGTCCCGGCTCCTGAGGGCCCTCGTGGACCTTCTCGACGAAGAGGTCCCCGTGGTCCCCGGATGCGAGATCAACGACCATCCGCTGGCGCCCCTCTGCCGCCGCTGCCGCCGCACCGTCACGGGTTCCACGGAGATCGGGTGGCTCCGGCGCGCGGACCGTTACCGCGAGAAGCTCGCCACGCCGGACGTCACCATGGCCGACCTCATCGGCGATCTCGACCCCATCAAGGCGGCCAACGAGCGGCGGTCGCTCGCGGACGAGGAGATCATTCACTTCGGCATTCTCCCGCGCACCCACCGGGGAATCTTCGCGATCAACGAGCTTCCGGACCTCCAGACCCGCATCCAGGTGGGGCTTCTGAACGTCATGGAGGAGCGCGACGTCCAGATCCGCGGCTTTCCCGTGCGGTTCCCCCTGGACGTCTGCATCGTGTATACCGCGAACCCGGAGGATTACACGAACCGCGGGACCATCATTACGCCGCTCAAGGACCGCATCGACTCCCAGATCATGACGCACTATCCGCGGACCCTCGAGGAGGCCGTCGCGATCACGGCGCAGGAAGCCTGGGTCCGGCGCGAAGACGTCTGCGACGTTCACGTGCCGGCCCTGATCCGCGAGATCGTGGAGGAGATCGCCTTTCAGGCCCGAAAGAGCGAATTCGTCGATCAGGGAAGCGGGGTTTCGGCGCGGCTGTCGATTTCGGCGCTCGAGAACGTGGTTTCGAATTGCGAGCGAAGGGCGCTCCGGACCGGGGAGCGCCGGGCGGTGCCGCGCATCTGCGATCTCTACGCCGCCGTGCCCGCCGTGGCGGGGAAGATCGAGCTCGTCTACGAAGGCGAACGGGAGGGCGTGGCGGTCGTGGCGCGCCGGCTGATCGGGCAGGCGATCGAGGCCGCGTTCCGGAGGCGCCTGCCGGACGCGTACGCCGCGCGGCCCGCCGCCCCCAAGGCCGGCCCGAAGGGACGCCCGGGGCCGGGCACGAAGGACGCCCCCGTCGAAGACACGGTCTACAAGCCCGTTCTGGAATGGTTCGCGCGCGGAAACCGCGTGGAGGTGAGCGACTCGATGGGCCCGGAGGAGTACGCCCGGGCGCTCGATCAGGTGGCCGGCCTGCGGGCCCTCGTCCAGGAGCATCTGCGGCCGCCCGCCGAGGAGACGTTTCTGGCCATGGAATTCGTGCTCGAGGGGATGCACCAGAGCTCTCTGATCGCCCGCGAGGATCTCGAAAACGGCGCCTCGTACAAGGACATGCTCAAGACCATGTTCGAAAGCCTCGGGAGCGGCCGTGGCCCGGAATAGCGCGGCGCTTCTCCTGGCGGCGCTGGCGGCGTCCTGCGCCGAGGTCTACTACCTCGACCTGCCGGACATCAACCTCGACCCGCCGGCCGATCTGGCCGAGCGCCTCGCCCGCTACCGGTCGGGCGAGGAGAGATGGCACGGCGACCCGCGGGCCGTGGCGGACGTGACCCTCCGGCAGCACCTCGACGTTCCGTGGAAGGCGGAGCCCTTCCGGCCTTCCGTGTACGAATTCAAGGAGTCCCCCGAATGGGGTCCCTACGTCGTCCGGGGTTACACGTACCCGAGCGGCCACGTCATGCGCTACCGCGTCAAGCTCCGCCGTTATGAGGAGATCTGGTATCCCGTCCAGGTGAGCCGCTACAAGATCCAGGAGGTTCCCGACGAGGATCCGGCGCACGGTCCCCCGAGCGGCCGACCGAAGCATTAGGGCAGTTCGACGCCCTCCAGCGCGAACGGCATCTCCTTGACGTACGTGTCCGTGACGAAACGGAAGCGGATCTCCCGGACCGCTCGGGGCCCCAGAGCCGGGAAAGCGGCCTGGTAGACGGCCCGGACGGGATCCGCCGGAACCTTCCGGGCGTTCCGTACGGCGACGACGGCGGCGGCCTCCGGGGTGCGCACGAACGTCCCTTTGTGTTCGGCTCCCTGGTCGTCCACCGCCACGAGCGACTCCTCGTCCAGCCGCTCGGCGACCGTCTCGAGGAAAGACTCGTCCGGTGTTCCGTCCGCCGGCGCGAAGGTCAGCATCCACAGGCGGCCCGCCGTGGCGCGCTCCACGCGGATGCGGACCTGTCCCGCCTCCGCCTGGGCTCCCGCCTCGGGCTTCAGGCGGATCTCGCCGCTCTCCAGCGGAAATAGAGCGCGCACCGTCCCTTGAAGAGAAATTTTTCCGGCTCCGAGCGCCAGGCCGGACAGAGCGAAGGCCCGCCGCTCCGGGGACGCTCCGAGCCCGCGGGCGGCCGGGCGCACGAGCACGCGCACGGCGGCCAGGGGGGATTCCACGTCCTCGACGCCTTCGCGCACCTCCAGGGCGGATCCCCGGTCATCCCGGGCTTCGCGGAGCGTGACGGAAGGAAATCCAAGCGGTTTGAGCGACCTCTCGTAGTCCGTCTCGAGCTGAAGGCGCACGCGGGCGGTCCGCTCCTTGAAGTCGGTCCGGCGTTCCAGCCGCAGCTCCACCACGCGCACGGCGAACGGGCCGGGATAGGCGGCCGGATAGGGCGGCAAGGGTTCCGGGAGAAGGCGGATGGTCCGGTCGTCCTTCCACTGGTATGAGATGCCGGCGCGGCGGCTGAGGTCGTCCAGGACGGCCAGGAGCGGGCGACCGTCCGCGGCCAGCGTGATGCGGGCCGCGACGTCCCGCGGCGGATCCTCGAAGCGCACTCCCGCCTGGCGCTCGATTTCCGCGAGGGCGGCTCGAAGATCGGCGTCCCGCACGTCCAGGCGCAGCGGCGCGGGGTCGCGGTAGGCGGCCCGGATCTTGGCGGCCCGTTCGATTCTCCGGAGAACCGCCGTCGCCCGGAGCGTCAGCTCGTTCTGGGTCCCTTGCGAGTTCTCCAGGAGCCGGCGCAGGGCGGGCGCGGCCGCCTCCCCCGCGGCCTCCAGGTCCCGCTCCGCCCGTTCCCGCACCGCCACGTCGTCGTGTTCGAGATCCCGGATCAGGCGGCGAAGGGAGTCGTTTTCGGGTCCGTCCTGAACCGCACCCGCCCAGAAGAGAAAGGACGCGAAGAAAGCCGTCATGGTCATCTCCCGCGATCGTTGAAGTCTATACGGCCGTGCGCCCTTTCCGATGAAGGAGGCGAGGTCGGGCTACGCGAAGATTTCGCCGACCGGAAGCTCCAGGCCCGCAAGGACCGACGACGTCAGCGTATCCGGCTCCTGGAAGTACCCGAGCGGCGAGAAGGCGCTTCCGGAGAGCCCGAGGATCTCGACCGAGCGCTCTTCCGGATCCACGATCCAGTACTCGCGGACCGCGTTCTGCTCGTAGAGCCGGCGCTTGACGAGCCGGTCGCGCTCGGGATTCTCGGGCGAAAGGACCTCCACGATGAGGTCGGGCACCCCGCGGATCCAGTCCTCGCGTCGCGCCGGATTATTCGAGGCCAGGAAGAGGACGTCCGGCTGCACGATGTCCCCGGAAGGCAGATGGACGTCCATCGGCGCCGCCAGGACGAGGCCAAGACCGCGACTGCGGGAATGCTCCCGAAGGATCGCCGCGAGGTTAAGAACCGCTTTCTGGTGTCGAAATCGCGGCGAAGGCGACGTCAGAATTTCCCCCTCGAGGAGTTCCGCGAGCGCACCCTCGGGAAGTCGCAGGTAGTCGTCCACGGTCTTTCGGGGCTTGGTCTTAAGCGCCATAATCTCATTGTACCGGTCGCGCGAACGCCGGGGCAAGTCAAGGCCACCGCGCGAGGCGCCGCACCGGATACGCCCCCCCCGGGCGCAGGACGGCGTCGAAGAAGTTCCAGCGGACCAGGCCGTCGTCGCTCTCCGGCTCCAGAAGGTAGACGGCCAGCGTGCCGAGCGGCTGGTCCGCGGGCACGAGGATATCCCCCGGGACGCCCCGAACGGGTCCCGATTCCGCGCGGCAGACGGCCACGGTCTCCAGGCGCTTCATGTCTCCGACGTCGGGGCTGTCCACCGACGAGAGCCCCTCCACGCGGTACGTCTCGCCGGGCACTTCGAAGGGGCTTTCCACGGGAACCAGGCGCAGGTTGTGTTCCCGCAGCTTCTCGAGCACCGTCCCCAGGGCGCCCGGCACGAGGTACGCGGCCGGACGCCGCACGGCCTTCGAGAGCTCGAAGCGGGCGAAATGGGGCACCCGGTAGAGACGCTTCTCGCGGCCCGGAATGCGCCTTGCGAGCTGCGATTCCATGTCCCACGCCAGGATCTCGCAGTCTCCGATTTTCTGCGGAGGTCCGTAGGCGATGCCCACGGGATCGGGCCGGCGGGTTTCCTCCTCCGCGCACCGCCGCACGATCTCCGGCCCGCGTTCGATCGCCAGATCGAAGATCTCCTTCAGGATTTCGACCGTCACGCGCACCCGGTCCCGGAAGGGGATGTAGCTGTAGGCTTCCAAAAGAATGTCCATCCGTCCGGTCAGCCCGCGGTAATGCGACCCGTAGCGCGGAAAATGAGGGTACGTCATCCACCCTTTGGAGAGATCCTTCTCGTCGATGAAATTGCCGTAGAAGAACGTCTTGAGTCCCGTCCGGCGGTCCAGGCGGCGGGTGATTTCGGGAAGGAATTCGGTCCGGATCCATTCGCAGGGCGGCGTGGGAATGTGGGAGGTGTCGTACGTGAGGTCGAAGCCGTGGATCGAGCCGTCCGTCGTGTGGCAGTCGATCGTGAGGTGCGGTCGCCACGCGCCGTACAGGCGCGAGAGGTTCCGGGACTCCGGAGCCTCGAGCTTCATATAGTCGCGGTTGAGGTTGATGCCTTGGCCGGTCGTGCGCGTTCCCACGCCCCCTTCGGGACCTATCTGGCCTTCGAGTTTCTCGAGGTCGAGCGCACGGTGGCGCGGATCGATCCGGTCGTTTCCGTCGGGGTTGTAGTTGGGGACCAGAAGGAGCGTCAGCCCCTCGAGGACCCGGTCCGGCAGGTCCCGGGCGAGCATGAGGACCGCCTCCTTGCCTTCCACCTCCCCCGCGTGGATGTTGGCCAGGACAAGCACCGTGGGGCGATCCGGCCGGCGGTCCCCCGAGACAAGGACGGGCATCTCCTGGCCGAAGGCGCTGCGCCCCATCGACTCCACGCGGAAGCGAGGGCGGCGGGCCTGAAGCGCGTCGATGAACCGCAGGACGTCCGTGTGGCGCGACGTTTCGCGGTAGTTCGTCCGTTCGGCGACGGTCAGGGGTTCGGGCATCGGAGGCTCTCAGGACGGTCGGACCAGCTCGATACGGCGGGCGCCCGCGGGAATCCGCAGGAGTCCTCCCGAGGGGGCCGCGGGCCGGCCGTCGATTCGCGCCGAGAGCTCGGCGGGCGCCTCGAGAAGGAAGCCTTCCGGCGGGCGGCAGTCGCCCCGCAGCTCGAGCGCCCGGGCGTTGAACGCGCCCTCGTACTGCACGGTCAGCGCGCCGAAGGGGGTGGGAATTCCCTCGGCCTCGATCGTCTGGTAGAGCCAGGTCTCGGGAACATCGGGGAAGAGGCGGATCGCGCCGCCTTCCGGACGCGCCAGCCGGCCGAGCAGACGGTCGAGCACGGCGGCGCGCTCGCTCAGCCCCATGCGGATCCCCGCCAGGGCCGCATAGTACTCCGTGACCGCGTCGGCATCCGGAACGCGCAGGCGGCGTCCTTCGAAGGCGCGCTCCCAGGCGGCCGCCGCCCGTTCGAGATCCTCCGCTTGGACCCGTCCGGCGAGATCGGCCGTGGTGAGGTGGACGAAGGCGCTCGTTCCCGGCTCCACGCGGAGCGGGAACGACCAGCCGGAAGGGGTCCGGCTCGCGCCGGTTCCCGAAGGAACGAGCGCTCCCGAGGCGACGACGAGCCGGCACGAACGCGGCCCGTCTCCGTGGTTCATGACGTGGTAGCGCGCCACGACCCCCGAGGAGCCGGCGGGGTACAGGAGCTGGGTCACCTGGAACCCGCCCCCGGCGTCCCACGTCACCTGCGGGAAGGGAAGCGTGCCGCGGAAAAGCGACAGTCGCGGCGATCCGGCCGAAGGATGCGCGGGTTCGTCTCCGCCTTCGGGTTCGATGCGGTGTTCCACCCGGTGGCCGCCGGCGCTCCAGCGGCCCGAAGCGTCGCAGAAGGTCCTGGGCGCCTCGCCGGGAAGGCCCACGGGGATGCCGGCGGGCGCCGGGCCGGGAGGGGCGGACGGCGGCTGCGGAGGGGGCGACGAACAGGCCGACAGAAAGATCAACCCCAGCAGCGCGCGTTTCATGGCCGTCATCGTAACAGCCGCGCGGATCATTTCAAAAGTTTCTCCACGCAGCCTTCCCGGCCGGTGATGAGGGCCGGCACGGGAAGAGCCTCCACCACGCGGGGCGAATAGTATCCCTCGGGGGCGCTGACGACGACCGTTTCGGCCCCGACGCGCCGCACGAATTCCTCATGCCGCTCGAAGTACTTCCCGTGGTGGGGCAGGACGAGCAGCCGCGCGCGAAGGTCGGGGAGCGTGAGAAGTTCCTCGACGCCGCGGTCCTGGATGTCGCCCGGGAAGAGGACGCCTCCCGCGCGAAGGACGATGGAGCTTTCGTTCGGGGGGACCGGGCGGCCGAACTTTTCCCACGCGGGCGGGCCCAGGATTTCCATCCGGTCGAGCCGCACCGGTTCGTGAAGGCGCTCGACGACGACGACCTCGACCCCCGCGGGCCACGTGAACCCCTCGAAGGCGCGGGTGACGATCAGACGGCGGACCCGCACAAGCTCCAGGAGCGAGCGCGCGCCGTTGACGTGGTCGGCGTCGGGGTGGGTCAGGACGAGGGTGTCGAGGCGCCGGACCCCGCGCTCCCAGAGGTAGGGAGCGGCGATGGAGGCGCCGGGATCCCGGACGTCGAGGCTGCCGCAGTCCACCATGAGGTTTCGTCCGTCGGGCCATTCGAGGTAAGCGCAGCTTCCGCGGCCCACGTCGAGCGCCGCGAAGAAGACGCCGTCGGGGGCGCGGTAGCGCAGCGGGCCCGCCAGTCCCAGGGGCAAAACGAGCGCCACGGCCCCGAGCGCCTTCCAGGGGCGGGGAGCGGCGCGGCACCAGAGCGTCCAGGCGCCGAGCGCGGCGTAGTAGGCCGCCAGAAGCGCCGGGCCGGGCGAAGGGCCGTAGGCGTGGGAGAAAGGGAGGGACCCCAGGAATCCGGAAGCGGCGCTCAGGAGGTCGAACGCCGCGCCGGCCGCCGCGCCCGTGAGGCTTCCAAGGCCGATCGGCGCGAGGAGCAGGTGGGCCAGGCCCAGGCCGAATTCGAGCGTCATGAGGGGGACGATGAGGAGGTTCGCCGCGACGATCACGGGCGTCAGAAGGTTGAAGGCTTCGAGGATGATCGGAGCGGTGGCGAGCCACGCCGCCAGGGAGGCGGCCAGGGCATGCCGCAGGCGCTCCCAGGCCCAGCCGCCGGGGGCCGGGAGGGCGTGGAAGATCGGGGCCACGAGGGAAAGTCCCAGGACGGCCGCGAAGGAGAGCTGAAATCCCAGGTCCGCCACCTGGGCGGGATCGACGGCCGAAAGAAGGAGCGCCGCGGCCGCCAGCGCCGAGATCGCGTCGCGCCGCCGCCAGGCCAGGTCGGCCCCGAAGAAGGCGGCGATCATGAGGAAGGAGCGCACGACGGAGATTTCCAGTCCGGTCAGAAGGACGTACGTGCCCAGGATTCCGAGAAGGGCGAGCGCCTGGGGCCGTCCCGTGACGCCCAGGAGGGTCAGGAGCGTCCAGAACGCCCCCAGGACGATGACGAGGTTCTGGCCGGACAGGGCCAGGACGTGCGCGGTGCCGGTGCGCTGGAAGTTCCGCACGAGGTCGTCCGGAAGCGGTTCGCGGCGGCCCAGGACGATGGCGGCGCAGAAGGAGCCGACTTCCGGGCGCATACCGCGGTCGAAAAGGGAGCGGACCCACGCGCGGGCGCGGCTCCAGGCCGGCGGTCCTTCCAGGATCTCGAGCGTTTCGAGGGTCATCACGGCGTCGATGCCCTGGCGCTGGAGCCAGGCGCCGTAATCGAACTGGCCGGGGTTCGTGGCGCGTCTGGGGCGCTTCATGGGGCCGCGGACGCGGACGCGCTCGCCGCCGATGAGCGGCACCTCGCGGCCGAAGGCGCGGACCTGAACGCGGTCCACGACGAAGGAGGCTCGGGCCGGGGGTGCGCCTTCGGGTTCGTCCAGGGAGCGGTAGAAGCGGGGAGGGCCGGCCACGGTGCCCTCGACCTGATCCGTCAGGGGGATCGGGTCGCGAAGCTCGGCGGCTTCCTGCCGGATCGCGCCGAGGGCGGTTCCCCAAAGCGCCAGAAGGAAGGGCGCGCGGCGGCGGCACAGGGCGAGCACGGCGCCGAGCGCCAAGGCCGCGGCGACGGGAAGGAGCCACGGCGGATCCGCTTCGCGCGCGCCGGCGATGCCGGCCAGGAATCCCGCCGCCAGCGGGACCAGGGGGCGCGCCCGGAGCATCGCGGGATTATATCGGCGCGTGGAACCTCTGCGAAGGAAGCGCGAGAACCTGCGGATAAAGGTTATACTCGTGTCTGGAAGCTTCACCCACGTCCAGGCGCTCAACTTTTTACATAGGAGGGATGTCCCATGAAACGCCTCTTGATGGCTTCGGGATCGGGGGGGATCGCGGCCCTTTTTTTTTCTGCTCGGATTCGTTGCGGCCGACTGGACTCCGTCGGCTCAGGCGTCTCCGGCCATGACCTTTTCGGAAAGCTCGGAGGGCGCCTTCAGCGGTCAGGACGGCGTTCTGGTCGTTCGTGTCGGTCAGGGCGGAAATCCCATGATCTTCGTCTTTCGGGGGAACCGGATCTGGAAACTGGATCCTTCGCAAACGCAATCGCTGAACACGAAACCTTGGGGCGTTCTCGAATAGGTTCGGTCGCGCCGATCGTGGACCGCGCCGGCGGGGTCTGTTACAATAGCCGTTCGTCATGAGCCTTCCGTGGAAGGTCGGGGACAAGCTTCCGGACGCGCGGCTGGGGACGATGGGGGGGACGTCCTGCGCGCTGCGCGATTTCCGGGGCCGGAAGGCGCTCGTCTACGTGTGGGCCTCCTGGTCCGACAGCCGGGAGGCGCTTCCGCTCCTCGAGGAATTCCACGGCAAGCACCCGGAAACGGCCGCGATTTCCATCGCCTGCGACGTGACCGGACCGGAGTATCCGATGCGGTACCTGCGCCGGGCACGCGCGACCTTCGAAATGTGGATCGACGCCACGTGCACGATCTCGCGGCGCTGGGGCGTCAAGGAGGTTCCGGTAACGGTCCTCCTCGACGAGGAAGGCTGCATTCTGCTCCTGGGGACCGCGCTGGACCGGCCGCTTCTGGCCCGCGTGGAGGAGCTTCTGGCCCGACCCGCGGCGCGGCGCGGAGTTCCCGAGCCCAGGGTGGATACGAAGAACACCCGCATCGAAATCCTCATGCAGTCCTGCACGAACTTTCTGAGCCGGAAGCGGACGGCGGATGCGGCCGCTTCGCTTCGGAAAGCGCTCGCGGTCGATCCCGAGAACAAACTCATCGCCCCGCAGGTGTTGGTGCTCACGAACCCCGAGAAGTTCTACGAGGGGGCGATCGATCATGCCTGGCTGGCCGCTCAGCCGCCGGTGACGCCGCTCGCGTAGGGCCCGGGCCGGCGGGGAGGCTATCGGGCGGGTTCCGGAGGGCGCCGGCGGGATCGCGCGAAGAATCCCAGCACCGCCACAAAAAGGGCCGCCCCGAGGATCGACCACAGGATGGGGAACGGCTCGTTTCCGATGCGCACGACGAGAACGGCCGGAAGTCCCAGAAGCCCCGCCATCCACGACCCCAGGAGCGCCCCGATGAAGCCCAGGGCGATCGAGACCAGGCAGCCTCCTCGCGAGTATCCGGCCAGCACCTGACCGAGAGCGCCGGCCACGCCGGCCACCAGCAGCAGAAGCAGAAATTCCAGAAGGTTCATTCCGAGTCTCCCTGCAAAAGGGTCACGGGTACCTACACATACGATGCTTCGGCGCGCGGGTTACTACGCGGGTAACGGCTCAGGACCTCGAAGAGCGGATCACGAAGGACGCGGCGCGTCCCGCGATTCCGCGATCGGATCCTTCATGACGGCGGCCCAAAGGCTATTCCGAAGGCGAGCGATCGAGGACGCGCGTGAGAATTTCCGGCCAGCTTCGAGCGACGCGGCCCGGCGCCGCCACGGGCCGGCCCCGGGGCGCGAAAAGGATGCCTTCGATGCCGTGCGCGGCGTACGCTTCGAGGTCGCCCCGCACGTCGCCCACCCCCCAGCGCAGGTGCGGAAAGCGCGCCCGGAGCTCCGCGAGGCGCGCGATCTTGTGGTCCCGCGGCGAGGTGTCCCAGAACCGGGTGCCCTTTCGGAGATAGAGCGGGCCTTCCGGAAAGCCTCGCCGCTTCAGCCAGTCCCGGGTCTTGGCCGCGAAGACATGGTCGCGGGCCGTCAGATACACCACCTGAAACCGCCGGGCGATTTCACGCAGCGCCTCGGGCGCCCCCGCCACCGGCCGCACCCGCTCGTTGCCGAGCAGGATGAACCCGAGCGGCGAGATGTCGGCGATCGTGCGGTCGATGTCCGTGACGAAGACGGGGGTTTCCCTCGGGACGGCGCACACGAGCGCCTCCGCCGGCGGCGCCTCCCACCCGGTCGAGCGGAGCCGCACCCGATAGCGGTACGTGCCGGGCTCCAGCGGGCCCAGCGGGAGTCCGGCCCGGCCCCGGGCATCGGTCGTGGCGCTCCCCAGGCCCTCGACTTCGACCTCGGCCCCTTCCAGCGGAGGGTCCCAGAAAGCGCAGCGAAGGCGCTCGGCTTCGACTTCCAGGGTCGCGCGTTCGCCGGCGACCGCCAGAACGTCCCAGGCCGTTACGAGGGCGGACGCGGCCAAGGAACCCTCGCGGACGTTGCATCCATGGGTAGAAGTATCCGCCGGGATCCCCCCGGGATTCAAGCCCGCGGCGGATCGGCCACCGGCGCCGGCGGAGCGGGTTCGAGCAGGACGGGGACGGCGAGGGGTTCGGGCGGCTGGGGGACGATCGGAACGATGCCGGCCACCTCGCGGGCCAGAGCCAGGTAGTCTTCCGCCCCGTAAGACTCGGGGGCGTAGTCGAAGATGGATTTCCCGTGGCTGGGCGCCTCGGCGAGCCGGACGTTGGTGCGGATGCGGGACCGGAAGACCTTGTCCTTGAAGTAATTTTCGATTTCCTGAACGGTCTCCCGGGCCAGGCTCTTGCGGGCGTCGTACATGCAGGCGATGACGCCCGTGATTTCGAGCGCCGGATTGAGGCGCTTCTTGACCAGTTCGATCGTCCGAAGCAGGAGCGAAATCCCGTGGAGCGCCAGGAACTCGCACTGCAGGGGGATCATGACCTCCTGGACGAACGTGAGGGCGTTCACGGAGAGCAGGCCGAGGGACGGGGAGCAGTCGAGGATCACGAAATCGTACCCGGAGAGCCCCGAGAGGGCGTTTCGGAGGACGGTTTCACGGCCGATTTCGGACGCCAGTTCCATTTCGGCGCCGGCCAGCTCGATGTTCGACGGAACCAGGTGAAGGCGGTCGGAAAGCCGGACCGGATCGGGCGGCGCGCCGGTGAGGAGCGCGTAACTGGTGCTTTTCTGCTGGTGGGGTGGGACGCCGAGCGACACGGTGGCGTTGGCCTGAGGATCGAAGTCGATCAGGAGGACGCGCCGGTCCAGGCGCGCGAGGGCCGCGCTCAGGTTAACGGCGGTGGTCGTCTTGCCCACGCCCCCCTTCTGGTTCACCAGGGCGATCTTGCGCATGGACCCTCTCTCCTAACTCGACGAACCGTTCGACCAGCCACGGTCCCATGCGGGGCCCGTAGAAGCTCACGGTCCGCTCGTATCCGCCGTTCTTGTAGTCCTCTTCCGTGAGGAAATAGCCCAGGTGGTCGTTCGCCAATCCCACGATCCAGGCGCCCGGAAAGCGCCGTTTCAGCTCCAGGCCCAGTTCCACGCAGGGCTCGCCCGGAAAAAAGAACATCTTCACGCCCTGAAGCTCCAGGACGCCGAGGACGCTCTTCCTCGGGGCCAGCGGAAGGGTGGGGGACGGCAGCTCCACCCCTCTCTCCACATAGTTTATTCTAGCCTCTCCCCCGGTTTTTTCAATCTCCCCCAGAAGATCCGCCGCGCGGGCGGCCAGGGCGTCCCCGAGCGCGGCGCATTTCTCGAAATCGTCGCGACCGGACGGGGCGCGGGGGGCCAAATCCCCCGAAGCGCCGTTGGTGAAGAGAACCGGCGCGCCCACGCGCTCCTCGAGCGCCCGCTGGAAAAATCCCGGCCAGTCCGCGCTCACCAGAAAATTCCGGTCGGACAGAAGCGTAGGATGGGCCGCGTAATTGGCGACGACGGCCAGAGGCCGGGACAGGGCGTCGGTTACCAGAAGAAGCTGGAGCTCGGGATCCACGGGGCCGTCCGGGCGGCGGCGGTTGCGGTTGAAACCGGGCGCCGGGCCGCGGGCGAAGGCGATCCGCGCCGGCAGGAGCACGGAGCGCGCCTCCCGGACGGCGCGCCTGAGTTTGGCGACGAGTTCGGCGTGGAAGTCGGCGTCGAACCGCCCCATCGCCACCTGCCAGAAGCCCCGGGCCAGCGCGCCGGGCCCGGAATGGGTGTGCGACGCGGCCAGAATGAGATCCGCGCCTTCCGGGCGGATCGCGTCGCGGATGTCCAGGGTCGAGCCCACGAGGTCGGTCGTGACCAGACAGACCGCGCGTTCCGGCGTCTCCAGCCACAGCGCTTTCGCGTAGAGCGGGTCGTGGATCCCCTGGAGAGGCTTGCCCGCGCGGCGGCCGTAGCCGCCCAGGGGAACGGGCCGGTCGGGAGTGATGTCCACCACCGCCACGCCGGCCCAGAGGGAGGCGGGGGGCGCCTCGGGGGCGGAAGAGCATCCCGCCAGGACGGCGACGAGGATCGGGGCGAGCCGCAGGAGCCTCACGCGGGGGCGCCTTCGAGGTGGGCCTGGAGGAGGCGCTGCGCCTCGGCCGTGACCCGCGTGAGCACGACGCCGACCTTCTCCGTGTGCGGCGGGGTGGGCCACTGGTAGACGTGGGCGATCCGTCCCTCGACTTCCACCACCACGTCGGGCGGCGCCGCCAGGACGAATTCGAGGGTCTGAGATTCGCGGAACCGGCGGGCGTGGCGCGCGAAGAGGCACAGCGGATGAACGGTGCTCTGCTCGTAGCCCGTGCAGAGGTCGCAGCGGGAGAACTCGAACGAGAAGCCCTTGAGCGAGATGTCGTGGACGCGGGTTTTGTAGACGGCCGCCAGGCCTTCGTGGGGGTGAGCCCCCCAGGAGACGGACCATCCGCTCACGCGGCGGCGCGCGTCGCGCCGGTCGGAGGTCTCGCGGGGAGGCGGCGCGCGTCGCGCGGCGAGCGCCTTGCGGATCTTGCCGAGCACGATCTCCTTGGTAAAAGGCTTGAGGATGTAATCCTCCGCGCCGGAGCGGAGGGCCTCGAGGAGGTCCTCCTTGCGGTTCTTCGCGGAGCACATGAGCACCGGCGTCCGGCGCGTCTCCGCGTGTTCCTTGATCTTCCGGCAGACGTCGAATCCGTCGAGGTAGGGCATCATGACGTCCAGGATCGCGGCGTCCGGCCGATGCCGGAGCGCCAGATCGAGAGCCTCGCGCCCGTCCGCGGCCTCGAGCGTCGCGTAGCCGGCCTGGGCGAGGAAAAGACCGAGGATGCGCCGCAGATTGGCGTCGTCGTCGGCCACGAGGATCAGGGGTTTGGCGTCCGGTCCGCTCATGAAACGCCTCCCAGTCTTTCCCAAACGCGGGGCGGAAGTCAAGGAGGTTGAAACCGCGCCGGGCGCGTCGTAGACTTTCCGCACGATGCGAAACGAGACTTCCGCCGACGCGGCCCTGGGCGAGTTTCTCGACCGGATCTCGGGCGACCCCGCGCTCGAAATGGAGTGGGTGGAGCTTCTGAGTCAGCTGGAGTACGTGGGCTGCCGGAAGATCGTCAAGAGCGTGGGATTCGAGCGCGTCTCTCTTGAGGTGCTTCGGCACGTGGCGGAGGAGGCGTCTCACGCGTTCCTCCTCAAGTCGGTGGCGGAGCGGGGCGGCCGCGCGGGGCGGTCCTGGCGGGAAGGGCGCTTCTGCGAGGCCGGCTGGAGATACTTCCAGGGGCTGGACCAGGGGATCTCCGCGCTGTCGGAGGACGCGTCGCTTCATTACCCGGGGGTCGCCTGGGCGGTGGAGCGCCGGGTGCTCGAGGTCTACCCCGAGTACGCGGCGCGGACGCGCAACGAGGACGTGCGCAAAGCCCTCCGGCGGATCCTCGCCCAGGAGGAGCGCCACGGCGCGCAGTTCGAGCGCCGCCTCTTTCCTCCCGGCTACCGCGAGAAGGCGATCGCCCTGGAGGAGGCGCTCTGGCGGCGGTTCCTGGAGGAGGCCCGGGCGCTGTTATAGATCGATCGCGGCGCCCGTGTGCAGGCAGTCCGGGCGCGCCAGCGCCGCCACCACTTCGGCGACGTGCTCGGGTCGCAGGAGCTCCGTCTGCCCCGCCGTGGCCATGAGCTTGCGGAGGATCTCGCCGCGGGAGCTCCCGGTGGCCTTGGCGATGCGTGCCACGTTGTGCCGCGTGAGCCGGGTGTCCACGTAGCCGGGGCAGACGGCGTTTACCATGATGCCGTACTTCTGGAGTTCCGCGGCGAGGCTCGAGTTGAAGCCGATCAGGGCGTGCTTGGAGGCGGCGTAGGCGGTGATGTAGGCGGCCCCCCGCTTGCCGGCGGCCGAGGCGACGTTGATGATGCGGCCGTAGCGCCGCTCGATCATCGCGGGCACGAACGCCTTGCAGAAGAGGAAGGCGCTCGTCACGTTCGTGTCCAGGATCCGGCGCCAGAGGTCCAGGTCGGTGCGCACGAGAGGCGCGGCCTCGGCGATCCCGGCGTTGTTGACCAGGATCTCGGCGGGGCCGACCTTGCGGGCCAGGCGCGCGATCTGGTCGGGATCGGTGACGTCGCAGACGTCGTAGTCCGCCCCCGTTTCGCGCGCCACGCGCTCCAGCTCGTCCGGGGTGCGCGAGCAGATGAAGACGCGCGCGCCCTCGCGGGCCAGGCGCCGCGCGACGGCCTCGCCGATGCCGCGGCCGCCCCCGGTCACGACCGCCCGATGTCCGTCCACCGCAATCCTCCCCGCCGGGATTATACCCCGGGTGCGCGCGGAGCGTTGCCGCCGGGGAACGACGGCGCTATTCTGGACGCTGCTTCCATGGAAGAGCTCGAGACCAGGATCGTCGAAGTACGTCCGGAAACGGCGGACGCCGTGACCCTGCGGCTCGACCTGGGCGGCAGGCCGTTTTCCTACCGTCCCGGGCAGCACATCCGCCTCGACCCGCTTCAGTTCGAGGCGCTCCGTCTCCGCCTGGTCGGCCGCGCGCGACCGGCCTATTTCTCGATCTCGTCGGACGCTCTAGACGGCGGGACGCTGGAGATCACCGTCAAGGAATCGCGCGGGCTGGAGCCGGGCGTGTCTTCGTATTTCGTGCGGGAGGCGCGCGTGGGCGAGCGGGTGCGGATCTCGGGCCCGTTCGGGCGGTACTGCCTGCCGCCGGAGCCTCCACCCGGCGTGCAGGGGTTTCTCCACGTCTGCGCCGGAAGCGGCGTGGCGCCGAACCGGGGGATGATCCGGCACGCGCTCGCGCGCGGGTGGCCCCAGCGGCACCTCCTCATCCTGCAGAACCGCGCCGAGGAGGATGTCCTTTTCCGGGCCGAATGGGAGGAGCTCCGCGCGCGGCACGCCGACCGCTTCCGGGTGCGGCACGTGTTCTCGCGATCGGCCGGGGAGTACGTCTCCGAGGAGCTGGTGCGTCGCGAGATGAGAGGCTATCTGGATCCCGACGCCTCGTGGGCGTTCGTCTGCGGCCCGAACGTCCCGAGGGGGGATCGGCCGGGTTTCGCCGACTGCTGGCGGGGATCGTCGGCGCCGGTTCGGGCGGGCCTTCTGAGCTCGCTGGGATTCCGGCCGGAGTGCATCCTGAGCGAGTAGGCCGGCGCGCCCGCCGCGTCCCGCCGGGGGGTATAATCGAACAGGATCCATGCTTCGGCACGCCTGGCTTCTGGTTTCCGGCCTCCTCTGGGCGGCGATGATGCTGCTTCTTTTCGAGAAGGAGATCCGGCCCTATTTCGAGTACGCGCAGCCGCCCAATTATCGCGCGATCCTGGCCCGCAAGCGCCGCCCCGAGGCGGAGCGCCGCCGGATCGAGCTCGGAACCGAAACGCTCGGCGAAAGCGAGACGCTCCTGTCCCCCCTTCCGGAGGGGGGCTTCCGGATGGAGACGCGCCTGGTGATGCGGATGCGGCCCTTCCTTCCGGCGGTCGCGCTCCCGGACGACCGCTCGCACCTGGTGACGCGCGTGCGCGTGGATCCGAATTATGAGCTCTCCGAGTTCCGGATGCGGGGGACGAGCCAGGGGGTTCCTCTCTCCATCACGGGACGGCGCCTGGGGAGCCACCTCCGGGTGACCTACGCGCTTCTCGGCGGGCTCGTTCAGGGGGACAAGCTCGTGGAATTTCCGCGGGAGGCGACGCTGGCCGATACGTTCTTCCCGTTCCAGGGCGGGGTGCGGCTCACCGAAGGCAAGAAGTGGCGCCTGCGGCTGCTTGATCCGGGTTCCGTGGCCTCCGCCGGGCAGGGGCAGGGGCTCACGGTTACGGAGATGTACGCCGCCGTGGTGGGGCGCGAACCGGTGGAGGACCGGGGCCGCGAGGTCATCGCCTACAAAGTCGAAGTCCGCGCCGACCCGACGCGGGAATTCTGGGACTATGTCTTCTGGGTGGACGAGGACGGGACGGTGCTCCGGCACCTTCTCAAGTTCAACAAGATCGCCTGCGCCGTGGTGCTCGAACACCGCGCGGAGCTCTCTCCGGAGGAGGCCGAGCGGTACGCGTGGCGGGTCCCGGACGTGCGCCGGGGGCGCTGACCTCATGATTTCCCTCCAGGGCGTCTCCAAGCATTACGGCCGCAAGGTGGCCGTGGACAACCTGTCGCTCGAGATCGCCCCGGGGGAATTTTTCGCGGTGCTCGGCCCCAACGGCGCCGGCAAGACGAGCACGATCAAAATGAT